>JANORI010000494.1:0-1894 GCA_031415235.1 Acidobacteriota bacterium
CGTGTGCAGGTCGTCGAGCCGGCGCAGGAATAGCAGGTAGGTGATCTGCTCGATCACTTCCAGCGGGTTCGAGATGCCGCCCGACCAGAAGGCGTTCCACACCGAGTCGATCTGGGTCTTGATGGGTCCTGAAATCATGCGCGTGTGGGAATTCTGCTTCACTCCCGCGCAGAAGGCCACCGTCGAACCGAGCGCGCCGGGGAGTATCATCGCAGCCCCATGGCAACTGACGCCTGGCACCGGATCAAGACGGTGCTGGCCGAGGCGCTCGACCGGCCTCCCGAGGTGCGCCGCGCGTTCCTGGACGAGGCGTGCGCCGGCGACAGCGCGCTGCGCGCGGAGGTCGAGTCGCTGCTCGAGGCCGACGGTGCCGCCGGCGATTTCATCGACGCGCCCGCGTTCACGGCGGCAGCCGTTGACGAGGGCACCGTTCCAAATCTCGATCGATCCGTCGGTCCCTACCGCCTCGAACGCCTGATCGGACGCGGCGGCATGGGCGCGGTTTATCTGGGCCGGCGCATCGATCACGAGTTCGAACGGCAGGTCGCCGTGAAGATGATTCGCCGCGGCATGGATTCCGAGCTCCTCGTCCGCCGCTTCCGGCACGAGCGGCAGATTCTCGCGTCGCTCGACCATCCCCACATCGCGCGACTCTTCGACGGCGGCACGACCGACGACGGCCTGCCCTACTTCGTGATGGAGTACGTGGACGGCGTGCCCATCGATCGCTACGCCGACGACCGGCGCCTCACCACGCCCGAGCGGCTGCGTCTCTTCCTGCGAGTCATCGACGCGGTGCAGCACGCGCACGAGCGCCAGGTCGTGCATCGCGATCTGAAGCCCGGCAATGTGCTGGTCACGGCTGATGGCCAGCCGAAGTTGCTGGATTTCGGCATCGCCAAGCTGCTCGATGCCGACACCGAGGGCCCGGCGACGTTCACGTCGCTGGCCCGGCCGATGACCCCCGACTACGCGAGCCCCGAGCAGGTGCGCGGCGCGGCGATCACGCCGGCCACCGATGTGTATGCGCTCGGCGTGCTGCTCTACGAGCTGCTCACTGGACATCGCCCCTACCGGCTGACCACCCGCACGCCCGACGAGATCGCGCGCGTGGTGTGCGAGCAGGACCCGGAACGTCCGAGCGCGGTCGTGATGCGCTCCGAGACCACGACCGGCGCGGATGGCACCACCAGCGAGACCACGCCCGACTCGGTGAGTCAGATGCGCGATGGCGCGCCCGAGCAGCTCCGCCGGCGCCTGCACGGCGCGCTCGACGACGTGGTGCTCAAGGCGCTGCGCAAGGACCCGGCCGCGCGTTACCAGTCGGCGGCGGCGCTCGCTGACGACGTGCGTCGGTACTTGGACGACGCGCCGGTGGAAGCCAGCCGCGGCGTGCGGTGGTATCGCGTCACGCAGGCGGCGCGACGCCATCGCGCGGCGCTGGCCGTGGCCGCGGTCGTGCTCGTGACGATCGCCGCAACGGCGGGCGCCATCGGCTGGTTCTCTCCGCCGGAGACACCTGCCACGACGGCAGCGGCCGCGGGGCCAGGGCCGAGCGGCGAGGCCCCGGCCAGTCAGCGGCGGTCGGCGGCCGTGTTGCGCTTCCGCAATCTCTCAGCACAGCCGGCTGACGCCTGGCTCTCGACAGCGCTGGCCGAGATGCTCACGACCGAACTCGGCGGCGGCGGCCTGCTGCGGCTCGTCGCGCCCGATCTGGTCGCGCGGGCGGAGCGTGATGCCGCCGGCCCGCCGCAGCGCGCGCCCGGCGACGCAGCCAGCAACGCTGCC
Source organism: Acidobacteriota bacterium (assembly GCA_031415235.1). GTDB lineage: Bacteria > Acidobacteriota > Vicinamibacteria > Vicinamibacterales > UBA2999 > CADEFD01. The sequence continues at coordinate 1,789 of JANORI010000494.1, forward strand.
GGAGACGTCGCCGGAGACGGCCTGGCCGGCGTGCGCCGGACGCTGGGTGCCGATGTGGTGATCGTCGGATCGTTCGCGGTCGGGCCGCCGGCCGCCTCACGTCAGG
>JANORI010000495.1:0-1718 GCA_031415235.1 Acidobacteriota bacterium
AGAATAGACGGCGGGGCCACCAACGCCTGCGCCGCCTGGCACGTTTGGGATTGTATGGACGCCGTATCAACGCCCGTGGCGGTGCCGATGGTCCCGATCAGCGCGGCGGATCGTCTGGCACTGCTGTTCGATACCCACTACGACCGCCTATATCGCCTTGCCAGGCGGCTGAGCACGAGCGCAGACGACGCGCTTGACCTGGTGCAGGACACCTTCTTGCGGGTGGCCTGTGCGCCGTTGATGGTGCCGGTCGGCGTCCGCGCTGAAGAGGCGTACCGTGCCAGGGTGCTGGTCAACCTTCGGAAGGACCAATGGCGCAAGGAACGCGTTCGAGCGAGGCACGCCGAGCGGTCCGTGGCGGCCGACCACAGCGCGGGTGTCGAGGCCAGCTTGATTGCCCACGGTGACGTCTGGCGCGCGCTCGACACGCTGGCACCGAGGCGTCGTGCCGTGCTGGTCATGCACGAGTTCGAAGGGGTGTCGGCGGCCGAGATCGCGACGGTGCTGGGGATCGCCGCGGTGACCGTGCGATGGCATCTATTTCGAGCGCGGCGCGAACTAGCAGCGGCGGTGCATGCGAAGGGGAGGACATCATGAGCGTTGTGCAAGAACTGCTGCGCCAGAGCGATCCGTTGGCCCGCGAATCGGGACCAACCTCGAGTGCACGGGCACGCGTGCGCGAGGTCGTGGTGCGCGCTGGGAAGGGTGCGCCGGTGGTGAACCAGCCGCGTCGTGTGGTTCTGCGGGCTGGGCTCGCTCTGGCTGGCCTGCTCGTGGTTGTCGGACTGGGCGGAGGCTCCCTCTGGAGAGCCGTGACCCCCCCTGCATTCGCCGCGATGCGCTTCGAAGTGCGGCTCGCCGAAGACAGACCCGCACCGGGGCTCCGCGAGGCGCCTGTGGGCCTGCAGCCACGCCTCGTGTACGTACACGACGAGGCGATCCTGACGAACGCCGACATCGCTGGCGCGCTGGTCGTCGCTGGCGCGTCCTCCGAGCGGTTCGGGGTCGAAGTTCGTCTCTCTGAACGGGGAAGTGCGAGCATGCGCGCGGCGACCCGGAATCACATCGGCCGGCCAGTCGCCCTGATGCTCGACGGGCTCGTCGTGGCGGCCCCGACCGTGCGGTCCGAGATCGGTGACGTGGGCGTGCTGACGGGGGACTACAGCCGGTCTGAAGCGGAGCGAATCGTGCGAGGAATCTTGCCGTACTGAGGACGCACCAGCTCGAACTGCCCGGCCCGTTCCGGCTCCGCGAGCATTCACTTCGGACGTCAGTCCAGCGTAGCAGCGAGCCGGATGAGGCTCACTTCGCAGTACGTAGACGCAATGGCGCGGGACGGGCATGGCGACATCGACGGCAAGCGGCCTGCCCGCGAGAAACCGCTCGCGTGACTGGGTGTGCGGGGAACATGGTGCAGCGCTCGCAATCTCGGCGTCCGGACAGCATCGCATGCTCTGCTGACCGGACGGCAGTACGCGACGCTTGCCGTTTACGATGCGCTCCTTGAACATGGCGAAGCCAGCCGACGCTCGTTGGGGGACTGGGGACAGCCTTCGCGAGGAACGAGAGTGAAGGCTGGTGAGCCCAAGTGTCGCGAGTTGGAACCAGATCGCTAGCTGGGTGCGCCGGCTCGAGGACCTCAGCGTCGACGAGGTCATGGAGCAGTTCGAGGTATCGCGCGATCAGGTGACGGCCGTCCTCGAGTTCGTGGCTGAGAG
>JANORI010000496.1:0-6014 GCA_031415235.1 Acidobacteriota bacterium
CGAACAGCGCGTCGCGATCGGTGAGGTCCACGCCCGGGCGGAGCGTGCCGTTCCAGACCGGGAGGGCCAGGGAAAATCGTGGCGTTCCGGCTGGGATCGAGCGTTGGCGCAGCCGCTCGTTGACGACCGACTGAAGGGTGCGTCCCTCGCGAGCCGCCAGGCCCTTTAGTTCGCGCAGCAACGTGTCGTCAATGTCGAGCGTCGTGCGAGCCATGCATCAAGGTGTATCACGGTCGCATCTTTGTGCGTGTCCGGGTCCGACGAGTCACGGACGACTGAATCTGGCGGAGGGAGAGGGGGCACGGAGGCGAAGGTCACAGTCGGAAGAGTTTAGTGACCTTCACCACGACACTTCGATTCAGGATGGGCGGGGGAAAGCCCTTGCCGTCGGTGTCGCGCCCGTCGCTGTAGACGACGAACATCTCGCTGCCAGGCTGGTATTCCCAGCGGAACCGCACGTTCGCGGTCGTCGTCTTGGTCGCCGACTGGTACTGCACGAGCGCGGCTACGAACATGCGCGGCGAGAGCGTATAGGTCACGCGGCTGCCAATCAGATTGGTGTCGCCCGTGCCGTAGGGCGTCTCCACGTGGTTGAACGACAGCGTCGGCTCTGCCGAGAACTGCGGGGTGAGCTCGATGCGGCCACGCCACGACAGTTCGAGCAGGGTGCCGCCGTAGAACTCGCCTGACGCGAGGGACACGAAACCAGAGATCTTGCGCGCCGCCGACAGCATGACGGTGGCGCGACCCTGGCGGAACGAGTAGTCGCCTGCGGGAATCGACACGCCCGGCGCCACGGCAAATGGCTGAGTGAGGTGCTCGAAGGCGTCGGTGTACTCGAGGTTGACCTGATCGCTCGTGTTGAATTCCGCGCGGAAGGTGGCCTGGGCCTGGCGCGACTCCACGGTTCCGCTGGTGCTTTCGTAGTAGTCCATGCTGCCCTCGAAGAACAGCTTGCGTACACCGCGCAGGTGCTTCGGACGCGGACTGAAGCGGCCTTGGCCGTTCGACCGACGGAACGCGGTGCGCCGGACGAAGCCGATCTCGGGGTTGAAGTCGTTGCCGACAGACAAGTGCTCGAGCTGTAGACCCGTGCGATCGGCGTTCCAGTTGAGCGCGCCGCGGTAGCTCGAGTTGAGGCCGGTCTTGCCCGGCGTCTCAGTCGCGGCCCAATAGCCGGACATGGACAGGTTGGTCTGGACGTTGAACAAGGCGTCGACGCCGTAGGCGATGTTGTCGGCGACGCCCACGGTCGAACCCGGTGCGCGCCGCGTCGCGATCATGCCTACCCGGCTTCGCCGAAGCACGTCCTTATTGATGCGCAGCACCGAAAAATCCGTCGCCGGCGCAAGCGCCTCGACCGAGCTGTCCGTCCGCATCTGCAGGGCTCCCACTTGGAACCCCCGGCTCCTGCCAAGCGCGCGCGCGCCGGCAAGAATGGGGACCGACAGGCCGTTGCTCAGTCCGATGCGTCGGCTGTAGAAGACGAGCGGCGCCGGGTTGTTGCCACCCCCGCCACCCCCGCCACCACCACCGCCACCGCCACCCCCGCCACCCCCGCCCCCGCCGAAGTTGCCGGCGCCAAAGTTGAAATACTCCTGCCCTTCGAGAAAGAACTCGCGCTTTTCAGGGAAGAACAAACTGAACCGCGTCAGGTTGACTTGCGCCTCGTCGTCTTCCACCTGAGCGAAGTCGGTGTTGTAGGTGAAGTCGGTGGTGAGCGACTGGGTGACGGCCCACTTCGCATCGACGCCGAACTCGCCGTTCAGGTCGTTGTCGAGCGCGGGCGTCGCCAGGCGGTTGGTGATGGTCGACCCGAGCGCGTACGGCTTGACGTCGACGTTGTGAAGCTTCACCGGCGTTTCGAGGCCGACGAGCGTGCCTGCCGACGACACCTTGCTTATGCCCCGGCGTCCGAACGACTGGGGAATCTGCGTGAGAAACGAACTCTCGTTCTTCTCGCGAACGAGACGGCGAAAATTGATGCCCCAGAGACTGCCGCCCTCCTTGAAACGCAGGGAGCGGAACGGGAACCGCATCTCGAGCGTCCACCCGCCGTCGAAGTCGGCGGTGCGCGCGTCCCAAAGACCGTTCCAGTTGGGGTTGAACTGCTCGTTGACCAGTTGCGAGTCGGCCAAGCCACCGAGTGGGTTCACGTAGAAGGAGTAGGCGTTCCTCCGGTCGTAGAACGTGTCGAACAGCACGGCGAAGTGATCGTTGTTGTAGAGGTTGAACGAGTCACGACGCATCTCGTTGGCGACCCGCTTGCTGCGATCCGACTCCCACATCCGGGCCGACACATAGATGTTGGCGTCGTCGAAGAACACCCAGACATCCGTCTTTTCAGTGGCGGGCTCGCCTTCGAAGGGGTCTTGCTGGATGAAATCTCCAAACGACCGAACGTTTGTGTAGAAGACCTCGTCGAGCCGCCCGTCGAACACCTGCGGACTGGGAAGGCGCATGGTGCGGACCGTGGCCTGCCCGTCGTCGCGGCGCGAGATCACGTCGGGAAGGTCTGGAGAGGGAGGGCCGTCGATGGCCTGCCCGGCCGGCTGGGCCAGGGCCGGCGTGACGGCCAGCCACGCGATGAACACCAAGAGGGCGCTGGACCGACGCATGCAGCCGCCGAGTATACCTGTCGGCCGGGGCGTCAGACGGTCGGCCTCACGGGGCCTGGCCGGTGCTGCACGACCGCCGTAGGCCGCCAGGGCAGCCCGCGGCGGCGTCAGCACAAGCCATCGCCAGCGGCCACGCTGACAGGTCCGCCTCAGCATTAGGAACAACGCCTGCGCCTCGGGTAGCCCCGCCGGGACGCCACGTTGCTGTTCCTATGGCCAACGGCGGCGCCGTTGTCTCACGTGGTAGGGGGAAAGCCTGAGGCAGCGACGGTCCTCGCTATACTCGGCGGCGAGGTTTCACCGTCCAGATGGCCAGCATCCCGCCGAAGACCCCAACACCGCCGTTCGCAAAGCCTGGCGTTGAGACCAGTCGGCCAGTCGGCGAACCCGGCGGGTGCGGCGACACCCGCGCGCTACTCACGGGCCGAAGCGGGGGCGCCTGAGCAATGGACCAGGCCACCCACAACAAGATCGTCTCGTTCATCTGGGGCATCGCCGACGACGTCCTCCGCGACCTCTTCAAGCGCGGGAAGTACCCGGACGTCATCCTGCCGATGTGTGTCATCCGCCGCATGGATGCCGTGCTCGAGCCGACCAAACCGAAGGTGCTCGAGACAAGGAAGATGCTCGATGCGGCCGGCATCACCGAGCAGCGCGCCGCGCTTTGCGATGCTGCGGGTCAGGCCTTCTACAACACCTCGAAGTTCACGCTGCGCGACCTCAAGTCGCGCGGCAGCCAGCAGCAGCTCCTGGCCGACTTCGAAGACTACCTGAACGGCTTCTCGCCGAACGTGCAGGACATCCTCGAGAACTTCAAGTTCCGCAACCAGCTCTCGACGCTCTCCAAGAACGACGCGATCGGCACCCTGATCAACAAGTTCCTCGACCCTGAGATCGACCTGTCGCCGGCGGGCATCGACAACCACGCCATGGGCACGGTGTTCGAGGAGCTGGTCCGGAAGTTCAACGAGGACAACAACGAAGAGGCCGGCGAGCACTGGACGCCGCGCGATGCCGTTCGACTGATGGCGAACCTCGTGTTCCTGCCCATCGAGGGTGAGATCAAGTCGGGCACCTACCTGTTGTACGACTGCGCTTGCGGCACGGGCGGCATGCTCACGGTGGGCGAGGAAACCCTCACGGCAATTGGCGCCAAGCGCGCCCAGCAGGTGACGTGCCTGCTCTACGGCCAGGAGATCAACCCCGAGACCTACGCCGTCTGCAAAGCGGACATGCTGCTCAAGGGCGAAGGCGAGAGCGCCGACCACATCGTTGGCGGCGCAGAATGGTCCACGCTGGCACACGACGCGTTTCCGGCCCAAGAGTTCGACTTCATGCTCGCCAATCCGCCGTACGGCAAGAGCTGGAAGAAGGACCTCGAGGCGATGGGCGGCAAGGACGGGATGCGCGACCCCCGCTTCAAGGTGATGCACCAGGGCGAAGAGCTGTCGCTCGTCACCCGGTCCAGCGACGGTCAGATGCTCTTCCTCGCCAACATGGCGTCGAAGATGAACGCCAAGTCGGTCCTTGGCAGCCGCATCGCCGAGGTGCACAACGGCAGCTCGCTCTTCACTGGCGACGCCGGCCAGGGCGAAAGCAACATCCGCCGCTGGCTGATCGAGAACGACTGGCTCGAGGCCATCGTCGCCCTGCCGCTCAACCTGTTCTACAACACCGGCATCGCCACCTACATCTGGGTGCTGTCGAACAAGAAGCCTGTGCACCGCCAGGGCCGGGGGCAGCTCATCGACGCCAGCCAGTGGTTCAAGCCGCTCCGCAAGAACCTCGGCAAGAAGAACTGCGAGCTTTCGCCCCCAGACATCGAACGCATCAGCCGCACCTTCCTCGACTTCAAAGAGACGCCGGAATCCAAAATCTTCCCCAACGCCGCGTTCGGCTACTGGAAGGTCACGGTCGAGCGCCCGCTGCGCCTGCACAGCCAGCTCACGCTCAAAGCGATCGAGACGCTACGCTTCACCTCGGGTGACGAGGACATTCGCGCCTCGGTCTACGACGAGTTCGGTGACGACCTATTCACGCGCTTCGCCAAGGTGTCCGCCGCGCTGGAGCAGCGTCTGGCCGACTGGTACAGCGACGAGGATGACACCGAAGACGACGAGGGCGGCAGCACGAAGGGCCTGCCCGAGAAGACCCGCAAGAAGCTGCTCGACCCCAGAACCTGGGAGCGCGACGGCCGCCTGGTCGAAGTCACCACGACGCTGCGCGAGGCGCTGGGCGACACGCTCTTCGAGGACCACAACCTCTTCCGCGACCGTGTAGACGCTGCGCTCGGGCAGGCCGAACTCAACGTGCCCGCCGCCGACCTCAAGCAGATCCTCAAGGCCGTGAGCTGGCGCGTCGAGACTGCCCCGCCGGTCATCGCGAAGGTACACAAGCCAGGCAAGGCCAAGGCCGACCCCTTGCGCGGCCTGTTCGAGTCCACAGCGAACGGCAAGCCCGCCATCGTGGAATACGAGCACGACTCCGATCTGCGCGACACCGAGCAGGTACCGCTCCTGTAAGACGGCGGCATCGACGCGTTTGTCTGCCGCGAGGTGCTGCCCTACACGCCCGACGCCTGGTTCAAGGAGGACGCCACCAAGATCGGCTACGAGGTGAGCTTCACGCGACATTTCTACAAGCCGCAGCCGCTGCGCACGCTGGAGGAGATCAGCGCCGACATTCTCGCCATCGAGAAGGAGGCCGAGGGGCTGCTGGACGGCTTGCTGAAGGTGGGGGCCAAGGCATGACGAAGAAGACGCGTAGGCGCCTCCTCCCCCCCTCTGCCGGGACAGGGGTGTCTGCCATCGTTGATGAGACGGCGCTCCTCACGGACTTGAGAGAACTGATCCAATCCGCCCGCCAGCGGATCGCCTCGGTGGCCAACGCGACGACGACCCAGCTTTATTGGCATTTGGGCCGGCGGTTACTCGCGGAAAACCTCCATGATGGTCGGGCCGCGTATGGGGAACGAATTCTTGCGACAGTGTCGCAAGAATTGACAGCCGAGTTCGGCGCCGGATTCAACTACACCACCTTGACCAGGATGGCCCGATTTGTCGAGTGGATGACCGACGAGCCGATTCTTGCGACGCTGTCGCAAACATTGAGCTGGAGCCACTTCGTCGAGTTGCTGCCGATCAAGGACCCACTGGCCCGCGATTTCTACGCGGAAATGTGCCGCATCGAGCGCTGGGACGTGCGCACGCTGCGCCTGAAGATCGGTGGCATGTTGTTCCAGCGTACCGCGCTGTCGAGAAGGCCGGATGCCGTCATCTCGGCGGAGATCGCGAAGCTCCGCGACGGGCAGATGAGCCCGGACCTCGTGTTCCGCGATCCCTACCTGCTCGATCTGCTCGGCCTGAAGGGCGCCTATAGCGAGCGGGACCTCGAGAG
>JANORI010000497.1:0-2509 GCA_031415235.1 Acidobacteriota bacterium
ATGGCCGCCGAGACGAGGCGGCCGGCCACGAGCAGCCGGGGCGTCCACGTGGCGTGCGAGAGGCCAAGCGATTGGGCCGCGCTCGAGAGCCCGTGCCACAGGTGCGAGAAGATGATGAACATGGCCACCAGGTAGAAGGCCACGTAGATCGGGTTGCTGAAGATCTCGAACTGCAGCCGGTAGATGTCGCGGATGCCCTCGGCCGTGGTGTAGACCGTGCCGAACTTGAAGGTCATCAGGTGCGTGACCACGAACAGCAGCGTGATCGTGCCGGTGACGATCATCGTCGTCGATGACCAGCTCTTGCGGCTCACGCCGTTCTTGCTCTTGGCCCACGCCCGCTTGGCGTAGCGCTCGGGCCGGGCCGCGCGATTGGCCAGCACCCCCGCCACGGTCTTCACGATGTGCAGCAGGAACACGGCGATCAACCCCACTTCGGCCACGTAGACCAGCGGGTTGCTGGTCAGGCTGTGGCCGTAGTGATTGAACGCGTCGGGACCGACGAGGAAGAGGAGGTTGCCTGCAAGGTGCCCGATCAGGAAGATGGCCAGCGCCAATCCGGTGAGCGCGATGACGATCTTCGAACCAACTGAGGACGACGCCGCCTGGACGAGTCTCATGAGGGGTGCTCAACCGCTGATTCTACGCCATTCGTCACGAATGACTGGCAGATCCGCTCGATTGTGTCTGCGCGCGCACGCTCGTAGGACGCACTCACGGTCCGCGACGTGCCACGGAGACGGTCAACGCGGATGCGTGATCGACGCTGATTCCATGCTCGCATTCGATGCGTCGATCATCGAGCGCGACGGGCGCGGATGCGCACGGAATAGTGGTTCTCGGCGTTCAGGTTGATGAGCGCCACGAACACCCGGCCCTCGGCGCGACCGATGGTGGCCGACTGCGACACCTCCGCCACCTCCCACCCCTCTGGCAGCAGCACTGTGTTGCGCAAGCCCTTCAGCGTGCGCACGAACACCAGGTCGCCGTTCGCGCAGTGTACGTGATTCGTGTTCGTGACCGGCGCCCAGGCCGGCGCGGCTTCGAAAACGTGCCCAAGATGCTGGCGGGCTACCGGCGCAACCGCGTTCGCTGCTCCAGCGCCGTGCCAGCCTCGAACTCGCGGGCGGCGTCGTCGAGTCGGCCTTGCCGCATCGCCACGTCGGCCAGGACGAAGTGGCCGAGCGGCGCACTGCTCGACGTGCGATCGATCGCCAGACCCGCGCGCGCCGCCGCGACGGCGCCGTCGGTCTCGCCGGCGGCGAGCCTGGCCTGCGCCAGGTAGAAATGGCCCTCGGCGAACCGCCCGTTGATGGCGACGGTCCGCTCGAAGAGCGCCCGCGCCTCGGGGCTGCGTCGCTGCTGGAGCAGCCGCGCGGCATTGAACACCGCCTTGTAGGCGTCCTCGTGCTGCTCGAACTCGCGCCGGTAGGCCGCCAGCGCGCCGTCGAGGTCGCCGTTCGATTCGGCCAGCACGCCCAGATTGAAGTGCGCGAGCCGCACGTCCGGCGCGATCTCGAGTGCCGCGCGGATCTCGCGTTCCGCCGTGGCCGGGTCGCCGCGCGTGATCGCCATCGCCCCGATCGCCACCCGCGCCGCCGCCACTTTCGGATCGATCGCGAGCGCCTGCCGGAAGTACTCGGAGGCGCGATCGAGGGCGCCGCGATCGAGGTGAATCTCGCCCGCCTGGTAGTGGACCCACGCGTTCTTCGGATCCACGCGCAGGTAGTGCTCGTAGCCGGCGAGCGCGTCGTCGTCCTGCCCGAGTGCCCGATAGGCGTTGGCCATGTTGATGAGCGCCAGGTCGTAGTCGGGCTTGAGCGTGAGAGCGGTCCGGAAGTGCGTGATGGCCTCGGCGAACTGGCCCTGCCGGTAGTAGACGTTCCCCAGGCTGAACCAGGCGTCGATCACCTGCGGATCGTCGGCCACGACCTGACCGAGGAGCGCGATCATCTTTGCGGTGTCGGCCTCGTCGTCCTTGCTGAGGTCGCGCGCCTCGGACATCAGGTTGAAGAGCGCGATCTTGTCCTTCGGATCGGCGCGCACGACCGTGTCGTCGGTCTCGTTCGCCACGAAGCTCGAGACGTACCCGAGCGAGGTGAGCCGCGCGCGCGTCTCCGGGTCGATCGTCTCGGGTGCCGGCGGCGCCGCGGCCCGGGCGAACTGCGCCTCGAGCGCCCGCAGCGAGCGCTGCAGGCGGTTGCCGACGTCACGACGCGTCTCGAACAGGTTCGTCGTCTCGCCCGGATCGGCGGCCAGGTCGAACAGCTCCGGCCGTGGCGCGTCGATGAGCTTGTAGTGCCCGATACGCACGGCACGCAGCGCACTCCAGCCGTAGTGGTGCAGGGGATACATCGCCTCGGCATAGGCCTCGGCGCCCAGGTCGGCCTGCGCGCCGGTCATCAGCGCCACGAGACTCTTGCCTGGGGCGGCGGCCTCGCCGGCGGCAGGCGCCCCGCCCAGCAGGTCGAGCAGCGTCGGCGCCAGGTCGGCGGTGCGGACGAGACCC
>JANORI010000498.1:0-4964 GCA_031415235.1 Acidobacteriota bacterium
CCCACCGACTACCCCTGGGCGCACGAGCTGCAGATTGCCGACCCGGACGGCAACGTGTTGCGCCTCGGATCGGAGCCGCGGGTGGGCATGCCGACGGGCGAGTGGCTCGACATGTACGGCGTGCGGTGGGCGCAGGACAGCTTCGGCGGCTGGCAACGCGTCGACTGACCGCACGCAGAGACGGTACCGTTCGAGGGCATTGCCGCGGCAATGTCGTGGCTCCGTGCGTGTGCCCACAACGGCCACGAGTATGACGGAGGCGGCAGGCGGCAGGAACAGCGTCCCCGCCGCCCCTCCCGGCGGATCAGGCGCCTGGCGCTTGGTACGTGACCACCAACTTCGTCGCCTCGTCCATCTGCTTGGGCGTAATGAGCGGCACCGTCTCGACCGTGACGGCGTCCGACGCATTCACGGCGAGGCTCAACGCCAGCCCCGCTATTTCATTCGGCAGGTCGACGATCACGATCGCGTCGGCTGATCCGTACGCGAAGTAGAACGCCTCCAGCTTGCCGCCAACCTTCTTCAGCGCTCTGGTCACCGCCGCCACACGCGCCGACCCACCGTCCTTCAGTATTCCGCGGGTGCCCTCGGCTGTGTACGACGCCTTCAACAAGTACTTCGCCATCGTGTCTCCCTCGCTGCCGCTACGTGCGGCGTGTCGCCGTGCATACGGGCACGGCCTCCGAAAGAGTATGCCAATTCAGGCGCGCGCGTCCCTCACGAACTGGATCACGAGGTCCGCGACGCGAGCCGGTTGCTCCTGCTGCACCCAGTGCCCTGCCCCGTCGAGCAGATGCGCGCCTTGGAACTTCGTGCAGGCGTCTTTCTGCATCGCTTCGTAGCTGCCAGCCCGTTGGAACACTCCCCAATCGGACTTCCCAGAGATGAACGCCGCCGGCACGTCGATGGTGCGGCCGGCAAAGAGCGTCAACTCGGCTGACAGCCGCGGCACCCGCCCCACGCGGTACGACTGCAGGCCGCCCTGGAAGCCCGTGCGCCCATACTCGGCCGCGTACACCACCAGCTCACGATCGGGTAGCCAGGCGTTGGCCGCGATGTGCTGCGCCGTCGGCATGTCGGCCGCCACCTGCTCGGCCATGCCCTTGTCTTTGTCCATGACGTAGTAGCGCGGAAGCCGCGCGAACTCAGCGGGCGTGTTGGCGGCGAGCGGGTGCGGCGCGTTGCCGGGCCAGTCGGCGCTCTTGGCGTGGTAGTAGGCGCGCAGGAACGCGTGCAGGCCCTGCGACGCCTTCCACATGTTCTCGTTGGCTTCACGCGTCGTGTAGTAGGTCTGGTAGTGCTTACGGGCCGGCGTGAGCGCAGCAAGACCGGCATCCATATCGGGCGCGGGTGCGGTCGGCGTGAACGCGGCGTGGGAGGTATCGAACGGCAGACGCGCGGTGCCCCCAAACGGCGCGCTCATCATCACCACCGAGCGGAACACGTCGGGCCGCGTGAGGGCGCACCACGCAGCGACGGGCGAGCCAAAGTCGTGGCCGACGACGCCCGCGAGCGTGCGATGCCCCAGGGCGGAGGTGAGCGCCAGCAGGTCGCGCACGCGGTTCAGCGTGGAGAACGGCGCGAGGTCGTCGTCGAAGCGGACGTCGGTGCCGCCGCTGCGTCCGTAGCCGCGCTGGTCTGGCGCCATCACGTGGAAGCCCGCCGCAGCCAGCGGCAGCATCACCTTGCGCCAGCTGTAGCTGAGCTCGGGGAAACCGTGCACCAGCAGCAACCCGGGCCGTCCGGGGGTCTCGAAGCCCGCCTCGAGCACGTGCATCGCGATGCCGTTCACGCCGTTGACGACGCGCGAGCGAATGCCGGCGGGCAGTGTCCCACCGCCGTAAGGTGCCTCCGGCGGGCTGCTCTGCGCACGCGCGACACGCGTCCGTGCGGTGGCCGCGAGGAGCGGCGCAGCCGCAAGGGTGTGCAGGATCTGACGACGCGACAGGGTGCGCATACGGGCGGCAGCGTAGCAGGATCTTCCACCTTTGTAACGGGGTACGATGCGGTGGCCTTCATGTCGTTGTCGATCCGCTCCGAACTCGCCCCCATGCTTCGACTGGCCCTGCCAGTCGTGCTCGCCGAACTGGGGTGGATGTCGATGGGTATCGTCGACACGATCATGGTGGCGCCCCTTGGGCCAGCAGCCATCAGCGCCGTGGGCCTTGGCACGTCGATCCACATGGCGTTTGCCATCTTCGGCATGGGGCTCCTGCTCGGTCTCGACACGTTGGTCTCGCAGGCGCACGGCGCCGGCGATCACCGCGACTGCCATCGCTGGCTCGTCCACGGGCTGGCGATGGGCGCAGTGGTGTCCGTCCCCGTAGTCGGTGTCTGCCTGGCGTTGCTCGCCGCGGTGCCGCAGATGGGGTTCCACCCGCACGTCACGCCCCTGCTGCGGGGATACTTCGGCATCGTGCTCTGGAGCACGTTGCCGCTCCTGATCTACGCCGCGCTCCGCCGGTATCTGCAGGGGATGCACGTCGTGGCGCCAATTGCGGTCGCACTCGTAACGGCGAATCTCGTGAATGCCGCGGCCAACTGGACGCTCATCTACGGCAAGCTCGGCATGCCCGCGCTGGGCGTGCCCGGTGCCGCCTGGGCCACACTGATCTCGCGCATCTACATGCTGGGCGTTCTGTGGCTGGCTATCAGGTGGGTCGACCGCGCGCGCGACACTGGCCTGACGGACGTATCGCGACGTCTCTCGCCCGAACGGCTGGCCCGCCTCTGGCGACTCGGCTTCCCCGCCGCTTCGCAGGTCTCGATCGAAGTGGGAGTCTTCGCGCTCGCCACCGTACTTGCCGGACGCCTCGACCCAGTCTCGAGCGCCTCGCACCAGATCGCCCTCAACATCGCCGGCGCCTCGTTCATGGTGCCACTGGGCGTTGCGTCGGCTGGCGCCGTGCGTGTCGGCAACCGCGTGGGCGCGGGCGATCCGGCTGGCGCCGCGCGCGCCGGCTGGGCGGCGGTCGTGCTCGGCGCGAGCTTCATGTGCCTCACCGCGCTGCTGTTCCTGCTGGCGCCGCGCGCGATTATCGGTCTGTTCTCGCCGGGACCGGAGGTCGTCGCCCTTGGCGGATCGCTCCTGCTCGTGGCCGCGGTCTTCCAACTCTTCGACGGGCTGCAGGCGGTGGCGACCGGCGCGCTTCGGGGACTCGGCGACACACGGGTGGCCATGGTGATGAACCTGGCCGGTCATTGGCTGCTCGGCCTCCCCATCGCCTATGTGCTGTGCTTCACGCTGGGCATGGGAGTGCGCGGCCTCTGGATGGGTCTCTCAACAGGACTCATCTTCTGTGGCATCGTGCTGACCTGGTACTGGCATCGACGCATCACCCACTACGCCGCCACGGGACAACTCCGATGATCTGTGACTCCCACGTCCACTTCTTCTCCCCCGGGTTCTTCGACGCGCTCGGCGCACAGAAGGGCCTGCCCGGCGATGGTCGCGGCGATGTGGTCACGAGCACCCTGGGCTGGGACTCGCCCGGGTCGGTGACAGCGCTGGCCGGCCGCTGGCGCGAGGCTTTGACCGCGCACGGTGTGAGCCGCGCCGCGCTCATCGCCTCGACAGCCGGCGACGAGGCGTCGGTGGCCGCGGCGGTGGCCGCCCATCCCTCCCACTTCGTAGGCTTCTACATGCTCGACCCGACCAAGGACGACGCGCTCGACCGCGTCGCCTGGTCTGCCGCGCATGGCCTGCGGGGCATCTGCCTGTTCCCCGCCATGCACCGGTACGAACTGCACGGGCCGGAGGTGGCCCGCATCTTCGACGTGGCCGGGGCGTCACCGGGTACCGCGGTGTTGGTCCACTGCGGCGTGTTGTCGGTGGGCGCGCGCGCCGTGCTGGGACTGCCCAGCCGCTTCGAGATGCGCTACGGAAACCCGTTGCACCTCCAGGGCCTGGCGTTGGCGCATCCGCACGTGCCGATCGTCATTCCGCACTTCGGAGCCGGGCTCTTTCGCGAAGCGCTGATGCTGGCGGACGTCTGTCCCAACGTCCATCTCGACACCTCCAGCTCCAACCGCTGGATGCGCTACACGCCCGGCCTGACTCTGACCGACGTGTTTCGGACCGCGCTCGAGGTCGTCGGCGCTCGCCGGTTGCTCTTTGGCACCGACTCGTCGTTCTTCCCGCGGGGATGGCAGGCGGGCATCCTGGTTGCGCAGCGCGCGGCCCTGACGGCGGCGGGCGCCACCGACGAACAGATTTCCGATGTCGTCGGCGGCACCTTCGCGCGGCTCTTTCCGTTGCCACCATCGGCACGGTAAGATCAGCGTCTTCCACATCATTTCAGGGGACCGTCGTGGGCAACATCCTGCAGTCACTTCCGGTTGGCGACAAGGTCGGTATCGCGTTCTCGGGAGGGCTCGATACCAGTGCGGCCTTGCACTGGATGCGCGCCAAGGGCGCGATTCCCTACGCCTACACGGCGAATCTCGGTCAGCCCGACGAGCAGGACTACCAAGACATCCCGAAGAAGGCCATGGCCTACGGCGCGGAGCAGGCGCGGCTGATCGAGTGCCGTCCCCAACTCGTGGCCGAGGGCATCGCGGCCATCCAGTGTGGGGCGTTCCACATCTCCACGGGCGGCGCCACCTACTTCAACACCACGCCGCTCGGCCGCGCGGTGACGGGCACGATGCTCGTCGTGGCCATGAAAGAAGACGACGTGAACGTGTGGGGCGACGGCAGCACGTTCAAGGGCAACGACATCGAGCGGTTCTACCGCTACGGCCTGCTCGCCAATCCGCACCTCCGGGTCTACAAGCCCTGGCTCGATCAGCAGTTCATCGACGAGCTCGGCGGGCGCAAGGAGATGTCGGAGTACATGATCGCCCACGGGTTCGAATACAAGATGAGCGTCGAGAAGGCGTACTCGACCGACACCAACATCCTGGGCGCCACGCACGAAGCCAAGGATCTCGAGTTCCTGAACAAGGGCATCACCATCGTGCAG
>JANORI010000499.1:0-1966 GCA_031415235.1 Acidobacteriota bacterium
CGAGAACCACGGGTCGTATTACTTCGACTGGACCGCGCAGGACGAAATCGCGTGGCGCAACTTCTATCAGGTGTGGTTCCGCTTGGTGAATGACTACAAGAAGATGGGTGGCCGCGTCACCGTGAGTGACGATGCGGCCTATACTTACAACACTTGGGGCTTCGGCTACATCCACGAGATGGAGCTGCTGCACGAGGCCGGCTTCCATCCGCTCGAGGTGATTCGCGCCGCCACCATGCACGGCGCCGAGGCGCTGCACGAGCCGAAGAACCAACCGCTGCAGTTCGGCATCGTCCGCGCCGGCATGCTCGCCGACATGGTGCTGGTGGATCAGAACCCGATCCGTAACCTCAAGATCCTCTACGGCACCGGCCACCTGCGGTTGAACGACAGCACCGGTCGCACGGAGCGCGTCGGCGGCATTCGCTACACCATCAAGGACGGCATCGTCTACGACGCCAGGAAGCTGCTGGCCGACGTCGGCGCCATGGTCGCGGCGCAGAAGAAGCAGCGAAAGGGACAGCCATGATTCGTCTATGCCTGCTCGCGCCAGTGGCCGGTCTGCTTGCGTTCGCCTCTCCGCTCGCGGCGCAGTCGCGCGACCGCGTGCTGGAGGCGGCCGCCATCTCCGCCGACCACGTCGTCGTGCCCAACATCGTCTACCTGAGGGCCGACGGCTACGAGTCGAAGCTCGACGTCCATCGCCCACGCGACGTGTCGAGGCCGCGCCCGACAGTGATCTTCATCCACGGCGGCGGCTGGGTGGGCGGATCGAAGGAAGGGTCGATGCTGGCGGTGCTGCCGTATCTCGCCATGGGCTTTGCGGCCGTCAACGTCGAGTACCGCATGGCCGCCAACGCCCCGGCACCGGCAAGCATCGAAGACTGCCGCTGCGCGCTCAAGTGGGTGATTGCCAACGCCACGCAGTACGGCTTCGACACGTCGAAGATCGTCGTGACGGGCCAATCGGCCGGTGGGCACCTGGCGCTGACCACGGGCATGCTGACCCAGGCGGCGGGTTTCGACGACCGGTGTCCGACACCGGCGGGCAGTGGCGTCGTCGAGGACAACCCCAAGGTGGCGGCCATCGTCAACTGGTTCGGCATCACCGACGTGTGGGACGTGGTGCAGGGCGCCAACACGCGCGGCTACGGCGTGCGCTGGTTCGCGGGCGTGGCGAACAAGGCCGAGGTGGCGCGGCGCGCCTCTCCCATGACCTACGTGCGCCCAGGGCTGCCGCCGATCATCACGATCCACGGTGATGCGGATCCCACGGTGCCCTACGCACAGGCCGTGGCGCTGAAGGATGCGCTGACCAGGGTCAGCGTCGCCAACGAGCTCGTCACCATTCCGGGCGGCGGGCATGGCAACTTCGTCGCGCCGCAGCGCGACCGAGCCTGGACGGCGATTCGCGCGTTCCTCGACAGGCTCTCCATTCCGCCACGGGTGACCACGGCTCAGTAAGCGAGCGGCTGATGAGCGCAGACCGACCCGAAGGGACATGCCGGACCAATGTGATCTGCTGCCGGCGTGACGCCCATCCTAGGCATCGTCACCATCGGGCAGACCCCGCGTCATGACCTGGCCGAGGCGCCGCACGCCGAGGTGCGAGTCGCTTTGCGCTGGACGGCACCCGTCCTGAAGACCTTGCCGCCTTCAGAACATCAAGACGTCGGAGCGTGACGACCTCGACCTGATCGTGATCGACTGCATGGGCATGTGGATGATGCGCGGCGGGCAATGGCGACGTGGACCGGCAAACTCGTGATCGCGGCGCAGTCGGTGGTGGCACGCATCGCCGGCGCGATGATCTGACGGCGTGCCAGAAGAACCACCACAACTGCCGCGCCTGCAAGTGACCTAGCGAAGCTGCGCCTCAGAGCGCCCAAAAGGACCGGGTCGGCTGCGCTTCGCTAGCACAGCGTTTCTTTGCCCCGCTCCGCGGGGCGTAGACATCTCCCAGGGC
>JANORI010000500.1:0-4856 GCA_031415235.1 Acidobacteriota bacterium
GGTGGCGTTTGTGAGCTACTACAAGGGCGACTACAGCGTGCACCTGCTGGATCGCAAGGAACCCATCGGCGCGCCGGTCACCACGGAAGACTTCGGCGCGCCCGGTCCGATCGTGGATTTCCAGGCGCCGCTCACCCACACCCTCGTGGCCGACAGCCAGAAGAAGAAGGGCAAGTTCGACAAACTCTACCTCGAGGGGCGGCCGCCGGTGAACGTGGGCCTTACGAGCGGCGGCGACTTCCTGGGCGGCACGGCGATCGCGTTCAGTGACGTGCTCGGCGACCAGCAGTTCACGTTCTTCGCCACGTCGGTGTCGCAGTACCGGTCGTTCTCGGGCTCGTACATCAATCTCGAACGCCGTTTCCAGTACGCCCTTCAGGGCTTCTCGCAGACCCAGTTCTTCTACGGGCAGCTCGAGGGCGTGTTCTACGACCCCAGCTTCAGCGGCATCATCGACCGCGACTTCGCCGTCGCCACGACCACCACGCGCGGCGCGACCGCGTTTGGCATCTGGCCGTTCAACCGCTACCGCCGCGTCGAGGTCTCGGGCGGCGTCGTGAACTACAACGAGCGGTTCCAGGACCCGAGCCTGCAGCAGTATTCGCAGGGATTCCAACAGCAGCGATTCGGCCGTCAGTTGCTCAACAACGGCACGATGATGCCGTTCGGCGTCGCCTTCATCCAGGAGACGACCGTCTTCCGCGAGTTCGGTCCGCTCGCGGGCAACACGGTGCGTCTGTCGCTCGAAGTAGCGCCGAAGATCGGCAACAGTCTGTCGCGGCAGACCGTCGACGTCGATGCCCGCAAGTATTTCCGCCTGGGTGGCTCCGGCCTGCTGGCGCTTCGCGCCAAGGGCTACAAGAGCTTCGGCAGCAACCCCGGCTACTACTTCTTCGGCGGCAACTCGGAAATGCGCGGCTACCAGTACCTGGAGTTCGTCGGCCAGAACGCCGGTCACGTGAACGCCGAGCTTCGCATTCCGCTCATCCACGCCATGGCCACGCCGATAGGCATTCTGGGAGGCGTGCGCGGCACCCTGTTTGCCAATGTGGGTGGCGCGAGCTGGGCCAACACGAACTTCAATGCCTACTCGCGCGAAGCGAGCATCGAGCGCCCGATCACCAACTACGTGCCCAGTCCCACCGACCCGAATGTGGGGGTGCCGGTGTACGGCAGCCCCGTCTTGGTCCAGGGCTTCCGCCTCCTCGATGCCCGGGCCAGCTACGGCATTGGCCTCCAGACCTTCGCGCTCGGTTTCCCCCTGCACTTCGACTGGAGCTGGCGCACGCTCTTCAACAAGGAGTGGGAAGACGTGACGTTTGCGCAGCAGGGCGGCAGCGCGGTGTTCCGGAAGCCGCGTTTCCAGGTGTGGATCGGCTACGATTTCTAGTTGCTGGCGCGGGTCATGCGCAGTTCGCTGCGCTCGAGGTCCATGGAGACGCGGTAGGGGCTCAGGAACTTATGGCCCACGATGCCACCGAGCTGAAAGCCGAGCAGCACGCTCGGCGCGCGCAGGTTCAGCACCACGACTGAAAAATTCTTGTACTCGATGCCGAGGAAGCGCAGGTTCAACCCCTGCATCAAGAAGGCATCGCGGTCCCAACCCGACGTGCCGTAGACCCTGAGCGCGATCCGGCGTCCAGGCACGACGCCCGGCCTCAGCGCATCGGCGGTGGCGCGGCTGATTGAAATCACCTCGCCGCCCGTGTCGACCACGAAATACGCCGGCCGTTCCGAGTTGATCAGGCCGCGCACCATCGCGAGCCGGTGCATCCGCAGCGGCAGCGTGATCTCGGCGGGTTCGGCGATGAGACGCTCGCCCATAGTGAGCATCTTGGTGCCGTAGTCGATGGTCATCGACAAGCCGAGCGCCATCGGCGAGAAGCTCTCCATCTCGCGTCTGGGAATGCCCTTGAGCGCCGGGTTCTTGATGAGCACCGGCACGTCCTTCACCTTCAGCGTGCCGACTTCGAAGCTGTCGAGGCGCGCCAGCTGCAGGCCGCGCAGTCCCACCTCGCCGACGCCCGCGCTGAGCGTGTAGGTGATGGGCACGACGCCGGCCGACTGGCCGATCTGACGCGAGATGGTGGTCTGCTCGGAACCGGTGTCGAGCACGAAGTCCACCCAACGCCCGCCGTTGATGCGCGCCTTCACGATGACCTTGTCCTTCACCAGCTTGAAGGGCACGGTGTGAAGACGGCCGCGCGAGTGCTCGTCGAGGGCGTTGGCTTCGCGGCTCTTGAAGGCCTGCAGGAACCGGATCTGCGCCTTGGACCAGAGCGCCTTGTCGCTCTTGTCCTTGTTGGGCAGCAGGTTGACGTAGTTGGTGTAGGCCGCCGCCGCTTCCTCGTACCGGTGCAGCCGTTCGAAGATGGCACCGGTCGTGTGGTGCAACTCGCCGTCGCGCGGCGACGTGCGTACGGCGGCCTGCACTTCGTTCAGGGCCTCGTCGAGCTTCGAGCGCGATGCCAGCGCCTTGGCCAGGCCGTGCCGCCCACGCGACATCTCGGGCGCCAGGGCCAGCGCATCGCGGAACTCGGCTTCCGCCTCGTCGAAGAGGCCAGCCGACCACAGCGCATCCGCATGAATCGTCAGGGCCTCGGGATTGCCTGGCGAGTCGGCCTTGAGGCCGGCGGCTTCCCGCTGCGCCTCCTCGAACTCGCCCACGAGCAGCGCCGTCTTCACGACGCCAATGCGCGCACGCATCTTCAAGGCGGGGTCATCGGTCTCTGCCGCGCGACGGAACGCGTCACGCGCCTCGTCGAAGCGCGTCTCCTGGTAGAGCAACGAGCCGAGCTGAAATTGGAGCTCGGCGTCGGCCGCACCGCCACGGACTTCCACCGCCAGACCCACGGCGACGCAGATTGCCGTGACCAGCACACCGCGAACGAGAATCCGCATACCGGCCTCCCCTAGCAGACAAGCGTCAACTTGCCTCCGGGATGCTCACGCGCGCGCCGGCGCTGGTGCACGCTGTTGAGTCCGAACTCGCGCGGAGCGCCCGGGGGGCTCCGTCGGGGCCTAGTCTACTTCTGATAGTGCGCGGAGTTGACGCCGATATAGTTCGCCCACTTCTCGGGTACCTCGTCGAGGGCGAAAATGGCCTCGACCGGGCACGCCGGCACACAGGCGCCGCAGTCGATGCACTCGTCGGGGTGAATGAAGAGCTGGGTCGCCGCCTCGAAGTCCCCTTCGTCTTTCCGGGGGTGGATGCAGTCCACCGGGCACACGTCGACACAGGCTGAGTCCTTGGTGCCGATGCAGGGTTCGCAAATGATGTACGCCACGCCGAATTCCTCCGTAAATGCCCAGTCACGACGCCGCGCCGACCGCGGTTGATTACGCCGAGGCCTCTAAGGCCGCCGACGGCAGATAGCCAAGCCGAATCGAGATACTCCTCGCCAGTTCCCACATGCCACGGTGGTCGCTCGTGGCCAGTGGAGCCTCTCCGGCGCCGTGCGCGAAGGCGCCCACCCGCCCGACCTCCTGGGTGGTGTAGTCGCGAATCGGCGCACAGGTGCAGACCAGCCGCTGCGTGCCTTCTGGCAGGTCGCGCGGGCCCAACCGCACGAGGGCCTCTTCGGGGCGCCGCACGTCGGCCGGCGAACTCTGCTTCAAGCAGCTCAGCCGGCGTGTGGCCTGAGGGGCTCCCGTCGAAAAATACAGCGCACAGTGCCCCGGCATCTCGCGACCGTACACCGTGTGCATCGCCACCTCGTCGGGCGCGCCGGACCAGAGGTAGGTCACTTCGCCGCGCGACGGGATCGCGATGAACGCGCGGTACGACGTCCGCAGCACGTAGTCGCGCACCAGCGGATAGGCGTGCAACCGAAGCTCCGAGCCGCCAAGCGCCCGGAACATCATGTCGAGCATCTTGAGCGTCAGGCTATATCTCGAAGTGCCTTCGTCCTGACGCACGTAGCCGCGCCGTTTCAAGACCGCCAGCATCCGGTGCGCGCTCGACACCGGCAGGCGCAGCGTGCGCGCCACGTCAGAGACGCTCATGCCGCGCGGCGCTCGACTGAGGACTTCGCACACGTCCAGCGCCTTGTCCGTGGAGGTCGCCGGTGGCGCTCCCCGGCTTGGGATGTCGGGTGTCTCTCGTGTTTCCATTAGGTGGAACGTCTTTTCAGAAACGCTCAACCCACTGTAATCGGCCCCTCGTTGAGCCGTCAAGGTCGTCTGCCGATTGACTCCGGATTGGCGCGCCTCTACGATGGCTCTTGCGTCGTGTCCAACCTTTCCGGGCAACAACTCGGCCACTACACCGTTCTCGAACCCCTGGGCGCCGGCGGGATGGGCGTCGTGTACCGCGCCCAGGACACGACGCTCGGGCGGATGGTGGCCCTCAAGGTGCTGCCGGCGACCTCGTCGTCGGACCCGGATGCGGTGAACCGGTTCCGCCGTGAAGCCCGAACGGCCTCGAGCCTGAACCACCCCAACATCTGCACGATTTACGGCTTCGACGAGCAGGATGGCCGCTGCTACCTCGCCATGGAGCTGCTCGAAGGCGAGACGCTCGACCGCCGGCTGGTGAAAGGGCCACTCGACCCAGCGAGCCTGCTCGAGGTAGCCTCGCAGGTGGCCGAGGCACTCGACGCCGCACACGTCGAACACATCCTGCACCGTGATATCAAGCCGGCCAACATCTTCCTGACCAAGCGCGGGCAGACCAAGGTGCTCGACTTCGGCCTCGCCAAGCTGGCCGAGCCGCCGCAGCGGCGCGGCGGCGCCGACCAATCGACGACGGTGGCGCCCACGCTGTTCACGAGCGTCGTCGGCACCACGGTGGGCACGGTGGCCTACATGTCGCCAGAGCAGGCGCGGGCCGAAGAACTCGACGTGCGCACCGACCT
>JANORI010000501.1:0-2200 GCA_031415235.1 Acidobacteriota bacterium
CCGCCCCACATCGTGTTGGCGCCTGGTGATGCGTTTGACATCGGGTCCCCGGATGGATGTCGCCGAAGCGGCGAGCGTCAGATCCCCACGTACCAGGCCCACCCGTTCTTCGGGTTGCCCTTGTCGCCACCGTCGTCGAGGTGTTCGGTGACGGCGATGCGCGTGAGGTATTTCATGCTCTTGTAACCCACCTGCCGTTCGACCCGCAGCCGCAGCGGCGCGCCGTGAGCCACCGACAGATCCCGGCCGTTCATGCCGTAGGCCAGGAGGGTCTGCGGATGCAGGGCGTCGAGCAGGTCGATGCTGTCGACCACATCGTCGTACGAGTAGAAGCTGACGAACCGCGCCGCCGGTTGCAGGCCCGCCGCGTCCAGCACCCGGCTGAGCGGCACGCCCGTCCATTCGCCGATGGCGGTCCACCCCTCCTCGCACACGTGCTTGGTGATTTGCGTCCGCGCTGGGAGCCCCTTCAGATCGGCGAGCGAGAACGCGGTCGGCCGCGAGACGAGCCCCTCGACCGAGAGACGCCAGTCGGCAAAGCCACCGCGTTGCACCTGCCGATAGGTCGCGTTGGCTCTCGGGCTGTCCGGATTGCCAGGGTCGGTCGTGCCGACCGCAGGGAAAGACGAGATGTCGTCGTGGCTGTACTCCCTGACCAGCGACTCTCCGGGCAGCAGCGCCCGATGAGCCGCGTAGGTGAGGTTGTCGCCGATCCGGAGCAGGCTGCCGTAGGTGGCTGGCACCGGCCGCGAACATCCCGAGAGCAGGAGCCCGCCGGCCGAGGCGAGGCCCGCCGCCAGCAGGTCGCGACGCGCGATCAGACGTGGTGGCGTCATGGCTGTATCCCCACCGTCATGGCGCGCATCTGGCGCCAGAATCCCGACATCACGACCATCAGCACGTGTCCGGCCAGAAACAGCATCATGGCGGCGAAGGCGGCGAAGTGGATCGTGCGCGCCGACTGGTGTCCGCCGAAAAGATCGAGTAGCAACGGCCACGCGGCGACGATGGCCGGCGACATGGTCAAGCCGGTGACGACGATGAGCGGCAGCGCCACGAAGACGATCGAGAGATAGGCGAGCCGCTGCAGCAGGCCGTAGTCGGGGCCGCCGGTGGCGGCGGGGACGTGCAGGCGCAGATGATCCGCGACCTCACGCTGGAAGTGTGTTGCCGAGAGCTGCGCGGCGTCCGGTACGAGATGGCGGCGGAAGTGACCCGCGACCAGGCCACCGATCAGGTAGACCGCACCAGTCACGACCAGGAACCACGCCGCCAGGAAATGCAGGCTCCGCCCCCAGCCGTTCTGATTGAAGATGTCGTAGGTACGGCTTGCCGACGTCGGCGATGCCGCGCCCGCGAAGAACGGCGCGGGTACTGTCCAGCCGCCATGCTCGTAGTTGCGGCTGATCGGCAGTTCGATGAGCGGTGTGGTCAGATCGTTGCCCGCCTCGCCCCAGTACAGGCGCGGGTGCACCATCAGGATCTCCACGCCACTGAAGGCCAGGGCCGCGACACTCAACGTGCCAATCCAGTGCGAAATCCGGACCCAGCCGGCATGCCCGGCCGCGTGCACAGGCGTCATCAATCGCCTCCGGGCCGTCCGGGTGGGGTCACCGGCTGCATCTGGTATTCCTTTGGCGGCTCGGCGCCGAGCAGGTGCCGCACGAAGTAGTCCCAGCGGCGGCGCATTACGTACGGGCCGTCCACGCCGTAGCCGTGGCGCTGACTCGGCAGCAGAATCAGATCGAAGTCCTTGTTGGCCTTGATGAGCGCGTCCATCACCAGATACGTGTTCTGCGGCGGCACGTTGTCGTCCATCATGCCGTGCATCAGCAGCAGCTTGCCCTTCAGGTTCTTCGCCAGCGTCTGGTTGGCTTCGGCCTCGTAGCTGTCGCGTGCTTCCTCGCCGCCCTGGTGAGCACCGTCGAGGCGGTGCAGCAGGCCCTGGTAGCGTTCGCCCCAGTCATCCTCGTAGACGCGCTGGTCGTGATTGCCGGATTCGCTGATGCCGACCTTGAAGAAATCGGGAAAGCGGAACATCGCATCGGCCGTGATGAAGCCGCCGCCCGAGTGGCCCCACATCGCCGCGCGGTCAAGATCGATCCACGGGTAGCGCGTGGCCAGTTCCTTCATGCCGGCGACCTGATCGGGCAGCGTGTTGTCGCGGCCCATGGCGCCGTAGTACGCGTCGTGGAACGAC
>JANORI010000502.1:0-2231 GCA_031415235.1 Acidobacteriota bacterium
GCGGCGCGGCGTTTCTCGTTCCGAACGAGCGCGTCCAGCAGGAGGCCGGGCAACGCCAGGACCGTGACACGCGCGAGACGGCGGCGCAGTTGTCGTACCAGCGCGTCGCGTCGAGCCGCACGGTGCTCGATCTTCGCGGCATGGCCCGGTCGCTCTCGGCCGGCCTGTGGTCCAACGAGCAAGCCACACCCGTGGCCGCCACCCAGGACCGCGGCCTGCGCGAGGGCTATCTGAAGGGCACGGTGGCGGCCCACATGGGCGCGCACGAACTGAAAGGCGGCGGCGACCTGACAATCGGCGCGGTACGCGAGGCGTTCGGTTACCGGTTGACCGACCCCGGGGCGTTCGACCCGGACACGCCACCCGAGTTCTCCTTTGCCGACCGGCAGACGTCGTCAGAACAGTCGCTCTTCGTGCAGGACCAGATGCGGTTTGGGTCCTGGACGCTCAACGCCGGCCTGCGCTGGGATCGCTACGGCCTGGTCGTGACCGAGCAGGCCTTCAGCCCGCGGCTGGCAGCGGCGTGGTCGCGGCCGGAGTCCGCGCTGGTCGTCCGCGCGTCGTACGATCGCGCGTTCCAGACGCCGGCATTCGAGAACCTGCTGCTTGCCAGCTCGCCATTGGCCGACGATCTGGACGACGAGGTGGCGCAACTGCCGGTACGGCCATCGCACGGCGATTTCTACGAGGCCGGGATCTCGAAGGGCTTGTTCGGCCGGCTGCGCCTGGACGCCACGGTCTTCTCGCGGACGACGCGCGATGCCGCCGACGACGACCTGCTGCTGAATACCGGCGTGAGCTTCCCTATTGCGTTCCGACGCGCCGAGGTCACCGGCGTTGAGGTGAAACTCGAGACGCCTCAGTGGCAGCGTGTGTCCGGCTACGTCAGCTATGGACACATGCGGGCCGTCGCCGACCTGCCAGCCACCGGGGGCCTCTTCCTCGGCGAGGAGGGCACCGCGGTGCTCGAGTCGTCCGAGCGTCTCCCTTCGAGCCAGGATCAACGGCACACCCTGCGCGGTCGACTCGCGTATCAGTTCGATCGGCGCGGGTGGGTGGCGCTGGCGGGGGCGTACGGCAGCGGCCTGCCGTTCGAGGACTTCGACGGCGACTCCGCCGACGCGGCGGCACAGTTCGGTCCGCGCGTCGTGGAACGCGTGGACTTCGAGACCGGCCGCGTGAAGGCGTTGTGGTCGTTTGACGCCTCGGCGGGAGCCGTGCTCGCGCACACGTCGGCCCGGAGTCTGCGGCTCCAGGTGGAGGCACGCAACCTCACGAACCGCCTGAACGTCATCAACTTCGCGGGGCTGTTCTCGGGCACGGCGGTCGCGCCGCCACGCGGCATCTCGATCCGGCTCGCCGCCGACTTCTAGCCCGGGCAGCTCTGGCCAGACCCCGTCGGCGCGCTCACCGCCCGCGCAGCATCGCCAGCCAGCTGGCCTCCGCCTCGTCCAGCGAGAGGCCGAACACGGCCTGCACGCGCGTCGTGATCGCGTCGAGCGACTCGTCCCGGTCGTTGGTCTGGATGCAAGAACGGCCGCGGCCGCCGTTCTCAGCTCGAGGACGACGCCTATGCCCTTCCTGACCCGGTTCTGGACCACGCTCACCTCCGATCCCCGCCACGGCCAGATCGCCACCCTGGCCTCGCTGCTCGTCTACGGCATGGCTCGACTCGACTTCGACGTCACGGTCGCGCAGGCGCTCGTCACCGTGGGCACGGCGCTGGCCGTGCAGCGGGCGGGCGACGCGTGGACGGGCGCGCCGTGGCGGTCTGGGGCCAAGAGCGCGCTGATTTCGTCGCTGTCACTGTGCCTGTTGCTGCGCACCGACGCGATCGTCTGGGCGGCGGCGGGCGCGGCCCTCGCCGTGGGGTCGAAGTTCTTCGTCCGCGTGCGCGGGAAGCACGTCTTCAACCCGACCAACGTGGCGCTGGCGGCGTTGCTGCTGACGACGCCGGCGGTGTGGGTGTCGCCCGGCCAGTGGGGCACCGGCGCGAGCTTCGCGTTTGCGATCGCCTCGGCCGGTCTGGCGGTCACATTCCGCTCGGCGCGCAGTGACGTCACGCTCGCCTTCATCGCGGCCTACACCGCACTCGTCGTGGCGCGGTCGCTGCAGCTCGGTGAGCCGCTGACCATTCCGCTCCATCGGCTCGAGAGCGGCGCGTTCCTGCTCTTCAGCTTCTTCATGATCTCCGACCCGAAGACCACGCCCGATTCGCGCGCGGGCCGGGT
>JANORI010000503.1:0-1530 GCA_031415235.1 Acidobacteriota bacterium
GACCACCTTGCCGAAGCATGCGCCGAGCGCGCCGATCATGCCGGGCAGGCCCACGTTGCGCACGGCGAAGTCGTCGTGGCGCGGGAACATCTCGATGAGAATCGGCCCGGTCGGCGTGAAGTTCCAGCGCTTCGACAGCGCCGCCAGGGCCTCGCGCGCCAGCGCCGGCACGTACTCGCGCATCACGCCGGCTTCGTCCGGGTGCAGACGAATCACCAGGTCGCCGTCGCGAATCGTCTCGAAGCCGTCGAGTGTGTCGAGCAGGCCCAGCAGGTTATAGGTCACGACGTCGTACGGGTCGACGCGGAACGCCGTTTCAAGTGCGCGCCGGGCGCCGCGCTCGTCGCCCGTGCGCATCAGGTGCGCGCCCAGGTCGGCAAAGGCCCGCGTGTTCTCGCGATCGATGGTGATGGCACGCCGCACCAGTTCGGCAGCTTCCTCGAATCGGTAATTGCGGGCCGACTGCGCCCCCACCACGCGGAACACCTCACCGTAGGTGGGGTTCAGCTTCAGGACGGCGTCAGTCGCAGCGGTGTAGTCGGCCGTACGCTTGTCGAGCCAGGCCACGGCGGCGGTGAGCGCCAGCGCCTCGAAGTGGTTCGGGTTCACCGCGAGCGCGCGCCCCAACTCGACCGTCGCCTCGGGACGCTTGGTGTCGTCAAGCGCCAGCTCGGCCAGCAGCACGCGCGCGACGGTAGACTGCGGGTTGATCGTGAGCACTTGCTGGGCGAGCTTGCGGGCCAGCGGCGGATTGTCGTCGGCGACCGTGCGCGCCATGCCCATCAGCGCGGCTGGATCCTCAGCGTTGGTCCGGAGGGCGGCCTGGAACGACCGGGCGGCATCCGTGCGGTTGTGTTTCTCCAGGAAGAGCTCGCCCCAGGCGACGTTGGCCGTGAGATCGGTCGGGGCCCGAGCGATCGCCTCACGAAAGTAGTCGTTGGCCTGCTGGAACCGGCCGAGCGCCCGGGCGGCACGCCCGGCGCGCACGTAGTCGGGCGCGGCAGCCGCGACGATGTCGCGCGACAGAATCAGCGAGAGCGTTCGCAGCGCTTCGCGGCGGCCGAGCATCCGCTGCAGGATTCCCAGTTCGACCGCGGCGTCACCAATCGGATTTTCGAGAACGGCCGGCTGCAGCACCTTGTCGGCCTCGGCGTACCGGCCGGCCGCCACATACGCCCGTGCACGAAGCACGGCGGCGGTCGCGTCGCTCGAGAGATTGCCGACCAGCGCGTGGACCTCGTCGTAGCGGCCGCGATCGAGCGCGCGCGCCGCGGCCACGCGCGGGTCCCCGGACGGCGGCGCCTGCGCCGTCGAGGTCGAGGCACACATCATCAGCAGGCACGCCGCCAGCATCGTTGGCACCCGTCGGCCGGGAGAGCATCGGAAGATAAGCCTCATGAGCGACCTGGGGCCAGTATACGGCTTCGTCACGCGCCACAGTACAGACGGTCGCCGGCAGGTTCTGGTCGTGCCGCGCCCACTGCTCGAATTCAGAACAACGCACGCCACGTGAAGAATCAGGATCGCGCC
>JANORI010000504.1:0-2597 GCA_031415235.1 Acidobacteriota bacterium
TCCCAGCCCCTGGGTCGTCGGTGCGAGTGCAGCGGTGGCGTAAGCCGCCGAAGACCGACAAAGCGGCGCGCGGCCTTCGCCAGAAGGTCGTGTGGCGCTTGGCAACGTGTCCGGGCACAGCCTGGCTGGGATCCCTATGTCTGCGTCGAGTGATCCGTTGGCGCAAGCCGCGGTAGATGTCGTGGCCCTCGGGGGCCTGGGCGAGTTCGGCCTCAACATGATGGCCGTCTCGTGCGGAGACACGACTGTTCTCATCGACGCCGGCACGATGTTTCCCGAAGCGGACCTGCCCGGCGTGGACCTGGTCGTGCCCTCGCTCGACTATCTCGATCTGCGTGGCGGCAAGGTGGATGCGCTCGTGCTCACCCATGGTCACGAGGACCACATCGGCGGCGTGCCTTACGTGCTGCCGCGGGTGACCGGCCCCGTGCTCGGCACGCCCTTCACGCTGGCCCTGGTCGCGCACAAGATCGAAGAGCATGGGCTCGAGCTCGGCGCCCGCGCGCGCCCCGTGCAGCCAGGCGACAGTGTGACGGTGGGCCCGTTCCGCATCGAGTTCATTCGTGTCACGCACAGCATTCCCGACTGTGTCGCCGTGGCCATCCACACACCGCAAGGCGTGCTCATCCACACCGGCGACTTCAAGATCGACTACACGCCGCTCGACCATCAACCCACCGACCTCGGGCGGCTCGCGGAACTCGGCGCGGCCGGCGTGCTGGCCCTCTTTGCCGACAGCACCAACGTCGATCGCCGCGGCGTGACAGGGTCTGAAACCGATGTGCGCGACGCCTTCGACGAGGTGTTTGCCACGACCGAAGGCAAAGTGGTCGTCGCCGCCTTCGCCTCGAGCGTCTACCGCATGCAGCTCATCGTCGACCTGGCGGCGCAATTCAACCGGCAGGTGGCGTTTGTGGGGCGCGGCATGCTGGCCAACTCCGAGATCGCGCAGCGGCTTGGCTACCTGCGAGTGCCCACCGGCGTGGCGGTGAAGGACAGCGACGTCGGCAGTCTGCCGCCGGGCGATGTGGTGTGCCTCGTGACGGGTTCGCAGGGCGAACCGAATGCCGCGCTGTCGCGTATCGCCATTGACGACCATCGCCACATCTCGCTCGGGCCCGAGGATGCGGTCGTGCTCTCGGCGAGGGCGATTCCCGGCAACGAAAAGGCCATTGGACGGGTGGTGAACCATCTGGCACGGCGCGGCGTCGACGTGGTGACCGAAGAGACCAGGCACGTGCATGTCTCCGGCCACGGCAGTGTCGACGAGCTGAAGCTGGTGCTGTCGCTGGTCCGCCCGAAATACCTGGTGCCCGTGCACGGGGAGTACCGCCAGCTGGCGCGCCATGCGAAAGTCGCGCAAGCCGTGACCGGCGGCACTGCGGCACCGACCAAGGTGCTGCTGGCCGAGAACGGCCACCGCCTGCGCTTCGATGCCGAGGGGGGGCGGGTGCTCGACACGGTGCCCACGGGCCGCGTCCTCATCGACGGCACGCGCACTGGCGAAGTGGATGGCGAGATGGTGCGGCACCGCCGGCAGCTCGCCGCCGATGGCCTGGTCGTGCCGGTCGTCGTCATCAACCGGCAAACCGGTCTGCTCGAAGGCGTGCCCGAGCTCGTGGCGCGCGGCTTCGTGCCGGAGACTGAGGCCGGCGACGTACTCACCGATGGCGGCGCGTTCATCGCCACCGTGATTGCCGAATGTTCGTCGGCCGAGCGTCGTGACGAGGGCTTGCTCAAGGAACGGATCCGCGGCGAGCTGCGCCGCTTCTTGAAGCGCCGCACGGGCCGGCGGCCGATGGTGTTACCCGTGGTGATGGAGATCTAGGTGGCTGTGAAACAGGACTCGACCGTGGCGTTGTCCGCGGGCTTCTCAACTCCCCTCTCGCGCAAGGTGAGCGAGTTCCTCGGCGTCGGGCTCTTTGCCGTGAGCCTGATCTGGCTGATCGCCCTCGCCAGTTACGATGCGAACGACCCCGCGTGGTTTTTCGCCACGGGCTCAAACGACGCGCCCGCCAACTTCATTGGTCGCGTTGGCGCCTTCCTGTCCGAGTTGTCGTTCCAAGTCCTGGGCTTCGCGTCGTACCTGCTGCCGGCGCTCGTCGCGACGCTCGGCTGGCAGTATTTCTGGTGCCGGCCCATCGACGCGTTCTACACGAAGATGACCGGCATCGCACTGACCTTCGGCGGCGCCAGCGCGATGCTGAGCCTGCTCGTGGGCTCGGCCAGGTCCGGCTCGCGGACCTATGAGGCCGGCGGCTTCGTCGGCGCCGTGCTTGCGTCGTGGCTGACGTCGTATCTGAATCGCACCGGGGCCATCATCGTAATTCTCACGGTGCTCTGCTTAGCGGCGGTGCTCACGACGCAGGTGTCGTTCGGGCGTCTCTTCACGGCGGGCGCCGCCGCGGCCGCGACTCGCGGCGTGGCGCTGCGTACCCGCGTGCTGGGCTGGATCGATGAGCGCCGGCGCGTGCGCCAGCGCCGCGAGGTGCTGGCCAAGCACGCGGCCAAGGACGGCGCCGACGCCGAGCCACTGGCGCGCGGCCGCGCTGTCGACTTGGCGGCGCCGCCGCCCCGCACGCGCGTCAGTGGGCCCG
>JANORI010000505.1:0-3393 GCA_031415235.1 Acidobacteriota bacterium
CGCGCAAGTGGCACTTCCAGTTCACGCCGCACGACACGCACGACTGGGATTCGAACCACGTGCCCGTACTGGCCGACCTCCGCGTCGGTGGCGCGCTGCGCTCGGTCGTGATGGTGGCCAACCGCAACGGCTTCTTCTACGTGCTCGACCGGGTG
The DNA here is from genome assembly GCA_031415235.1 of Acidobacteriota bacterium. GTDB lineage: Bacteria > Acidobacteriota > Vicinamibacteria > Vicinamibacterales > UBA2999 > CADEFD01. The sequence goes on from JANORI010000505.1 coordinate 156, forward strand.
ACCGGGAAGCTGATCCTCGGCACGCCGTTCACCGCCACGACCTGGGCGCGCGAGATCGGACCCGACGGCCGACCGATGGTGCTCAACGACGGACAGCGCGAGTGCGTGCCCGACCAATGGGGCGGCACCAACTTCATGCCGCCGTCGTTTGATGCCGCGCTCGGCCTGTTCTTTCTGACCGCGCGCGAGACGTGCGCCACGTATCAGCCGCAGGCGCAGAAGCTCGTGCGTGGCGAGTCGTCGTTTGGCGGGGTCGTGAAACGCGACCCCGACAAGGCGTCGGGCGCACTGCGGGCCATCGACGCGGCCACCGGCACACGTCGGTGGGAGTTCCCCTATCCGTCGCCCAGCATGGCGGGCGTGCTCTCGACCGCCTCCGGCCTGGTCTTTGCGGGCGACAACGAGGGCAATTTCATGGCCTTCGAGTCGACAACCGGCAAGCACCTGTGGCACTACCAGACGGGCTCCCCGATCTGGGGCGCGGCCGCCATGACCTACATGCTCGACGGGCGGCAACAGGTGCTGATTGCGTCCGGCACGACGCTGATGGCGTTTGCCCTGCCCCAGGAGCCCCGGCCCCTGGTCCGGCCACCCGATCGGTAGCTCAGAAGACGTCAGTCCTGTCGCGGAACCTTCTGCCATGCCGCAGCAGCGCCCCTGCGGCCATCGACGCGTTTGATCAGTCCAGCTCGGTTGAGCCTGTAGAAAACCTCCTTCATGGAGTTCTCCGACACGATACCGGTCAGCTCCCTGGCAATACGGTTGGTTACCGTTTCGTGATTCTGCAGATAGTCCATGACTGACTCTTCTGGCGATGCGAGGGACTCGTGGGTGATGGTGACGAGCACCGAGCTATTCGTCTCTTCGATGCCCGGAGGCCGGAGCCTCAGTCGCTTCATGGCGTTGAACGCAGTGTTCAATCCCTCGCCTACGTCCTTGTTGGGCGGTTCGGGAAACTTGTTGATGAGACGAACGAGTGTGGCGTTTCGCGCGAACTGCTCGTCGAGAATGTTCCTCGTGGTCACATGCCCCGGAAGAAGCCCCGGGCTTTCTATCTCCACCCGATTGTCATAGACGCGGATCTGCACGTCGGCAGCAATGCTGTAGTCGCGATGAAGAACGGCGTTTGTGACAATCTCGTGCAGCGTGTCGAACGGATACTTCACTGGCTCCAATCCAGACGGGCCAAGTTTCTGAATTCCCTCGACGGTGGCGACGGTTTCGCGAACGGCTGTCTTGATCAGCTGATGCAGTGGCCCTTCAAGCGATTTCGGGTCCGAGGCAAGTGTCTCGCGGGAACCCGGTCCTGACGTCTTGTGGCGAAACAGCTTGATTCCCGAGCGCTTCGGCAGCGCCGCTTGAGGTTCGTCCGCGAACAACAGAACCGACGCAACTGCCGGCTTGCCGTTGACGACGAGAGCTTGCTTCCTTAGGAACGTCAAGGGTGCTAGCGCCGGAACAACCTGACGCACGAACTCCCTGAGGGTGTCTGACCTGGACACCGTCTCGAGATCGATCGCGACGGGCTGCCGCTCGAAACTGACGATGCCCTTGTCGAGGCGGAGGCGCTCCAGAGCCGCCGGGCCCCGAACCTCCAGGTTCTGCGCACCACGTCGAACGTAGACTTTCTTGTCATGAGCGCGAGCGATCTGAGGAGTTCGCTGAACCGAGATGTGCAGTACGAGCCCGATCGAACCAGGCGCGCGTAGGAATTCATACGAGTATTCGGCCCCCAGCGGAAACAACGCCTCGAGCGACTGCAGATGTCCGTTGGCGGCTTCCTGGTCCCGGAAGCCCCTCCAGTGCCGAACCTTGGTGCCAAAGGACTCGTCCTCGCCAATGCCGACGTAGAGCTCACCGCCGGCTGCATTGGCAAAGGCAGAAATGGTCTTCGCGAGCTTCTTTGGCGTGATGTCGATGGCCTTCAGGTCGGCGAAGTGCCCTTCTTCCGTGACCAGAAGGTGCTCCCGCTCGGCACCTGCAATCTCGAGAAGGTCAATCGTGGGTTGTTTCATTGATTCACCGGTGCCACACCCTTTAACGGGTGTATTGTTACAAATAAAACTATAAAAATCAAATTTGACACCTAATATTTGGCTGATAACCGGTAAAATTGGCCAGGAGTCAGGCCCGCGGCCGAACGTTGACGGGGGCCGGCGTTCCGGCGTAGGCTCCGCCTGATCTCTCTGAAAGGCTGGACGCGATGAACGACCGTAACAGGCTGGCGGGTTGGAACTTCCGGGGCAGTGTCGCCACTGCGGCCGTATGCGTCGGGGCCCTCGTGGCCACGGCGCCTGCCGCCGCGCAATCCGCCTCGACCGCACCTCCCACACTCGCGACCACCGGCGCTCCCACCTTTGCCAAGGACATCGCGCCAATCCTGCAACGAAGCTGCCTGAACTGCCACACCCCTGAAGGCGTGGCGCCCATGTCGCTTGTGACCTACGAAGAAGTGCGGCCATGGGTGCGTTCGATCAAGCGGCGCACGGGCCTGGGTCCGCGCGCCGGCGTGATGCCGCCGTGGTTCGTCGAAAAAGAGATCGGCATCCAGAAGTTCAAGGGCGATCCGTCGCTGTCCGAAAAAGAGATCGCGCAGATTGCCGCCTGGGCCGACGCCGGCGCCCCGCTCGGCAACGTGGCCGACCTGCCGGCCGCGAAGGCCAGGGCCGCCACGCTCACGTGGAACATCGGCGAGCCCGATCTGGTGCTGCGCTCCAAGGAGATGGTGGTGCCGGCCGCTGGCCCCGACTGGTGGGGCGATGTGGGCCACGTCCCCACGGGCCTGACGGAAGACCGCTACGTGGCCGCCGTGGAAGTCCGCGAGTTGAACGACATTCCGCGCTCGGGCCCGACCAGCACCGTGGGTGGGCGCTACGTGTTCCATCACATGACCTACGAGAGCGAGGTGGTGGGCGGGTCTGACGAGGCCAACACGTCCTGGCCGATCCACGAAGTGGGCCGCAACGCCGACATCTTCCCGCCGCAAGCCGGGCGCCTGCTGGCCGCCGGGTCGTCGCTCGCGCTGACCGCCGGGCACATCCACTCGAACGGCCGGGAAACGAAGGCGCAGCTCGAGTTCGGCTTCAAGTTCTTCCCAAAGGGCTACCAGCCGCTCTACAAGCGCTCGCCGCTCAGGCTTGGCAACGGCATCGACCTCGACGTGAAGTCGAATCAGGCGAAGCAGGAAATCCATTCCTACGGCGTGCTGCAGGAGCACACCAAGATCATCGCGTTCGAA
>JANORI010000506.1:0-14634 GCA_031415235.1 Acidobacteriota bacterium
CCCGATGGCCTGACGCTGGCCTACGGGACCGAAGGCGGGAGCGTCGAACTCTGGGATGTTGAGAAGCACCAGCAACTGGGTCAACCTCTCTTGGGACACGGCGTTGCCGTGTGGAGTGTGGCCTTCAGTTCAGACGGCAAGACGCTCGCTTCTGGCGACGATGATGGCACCGTGATTCTGTGGGACGTTCGGAGCCCCCAGCAGCACCGAAAACTGATCGATCCCCGCAATTCGCCGAGGACGAGCGTCGCCTTCAGCCCCGATGGCCGGACGCTCGCCTCGGGCGGTTACGACGGAAGAATCCTTGTCTGGAGCATGGCGGACACGAGCGATCCCTTTCAACTGAAAGGGCATCGAGATTCGGTGACTGGTGTCACCTTCAGCTCAGACGGCAACACATTCGCCTCCGGCAGCAGCGATGGCAGTGTGGGACTCTGGGACGTCGCGACTCACCAACGCGTGCACGCCCTTCATGCGGTCAATGAGGGGAGTCCGCAAAGTCCGGCGCCCTTTGTCGTGTCGAGCGTCGCGTTCAGCCTCGACCGCAAGAGGCTCGCCGCCGGGGTCCTGACAAGGGAAGGTACCGGCGGCGTGAGACTGTGGGACGCGACCATGTGGATGACGGACGTGGATGCGTGGGTGACACTGCTGTGCGGCAAAGCCAACCGCAACCTGACGCAGGACGAGTGGGACAAACACGTGGGCAAGGACCTTCCCTACAAGAAGCCGTGCGAGGCCCTGCCCAACCCACCGGATCTCCGAACGCCGAGCGCGACAGCGGCCGCCTGGCCGCGCCGCCGGCAGCAGTAGTTCGTATAGACTGCGCGCATGAACGCCAAGCGCGCCCTCCTCATCGGCATCGATGCGTACGCGCACGTCAAGAAGCTGAAGGGCTGCGTCAACGACGTGCTGTTGATGCGCAGCGTGCTCGTCGACACCTTCGGCTTTCCCGAAGCGCAGATCACGCCGCTCGCCAACGAGCAGGCCACGCGCGACGCCATACTCGGCGCCTTCGATGCCCTCATCGACGCCACGGGGCCTGACGACGTCGTCGTCATCCACTACGCCGGGCACGGGTCGCAGATGCGCGACCGCGAAGGCGACGAGCCGAGCGGCTTCGACAGCACCCTCATGCCGTGGGATACCGCGCGGGCGCCGGGCGAGAATCGCGACATCACCGACGACGAGATCCACCTGAAACTCGCTGCGCTGGGCGCCAAGACACCGTTCACGACCATCATCGTCGACGCGTGCCACTCGGGCACCATCACCCGCGATGCGTTTGGCGCCGAGACCCGCAGCGTCGAACCCGATCTTCGTCCCATCTCGGAGCTGCCGAAGTCGCCCATTCCACCGGGACCTCAGACGCTCACGCGCTCGGCCGCCAGTGGCTGGATGCCGCTCGATGACACCTACGTGCTCATTGCCGGGTGCAGAGACGACGAGGAGTCGAAGGAGTACGCGCCGCCCGAGGGCGGCGGGTCACACGGAGCGCTCACTTACTTCCTGTGCCAGGAACTGCGCCGGGCCACTTCAGGCACCACCTACCGCGACGTCTTCGAGGCGGTGGCCGCCAGAGTCAACGCCTACAACAGGATTCAGCACCCCCAGATCGAGGGCACGACCGACCGTGAAATTTTCGGGGTGAAGGACGTGGTGCCGGCGACATTCGTAGCCGTCACCGGCCGCACGGCGTCGGACGTGACGCTGGGCGCAGGCAGCGCGCACGGGCTCACGGTGGGGTCCACCTACGGCGTCCATCCCCCAGGCACCAAGGGTTCGGCACCCGGCTCGGCCCTCGGCGAGGTCGCCATCAGCGCCGTGCGCGCCTTTACCGCCGACGCGCGGATCACAAGCGAACACATGCCGGGCAGCATCGCCGCCGGCGCGCGCGCGTTCGTAATGGCCCACGCATTCGGCGATTTCACCATGGCCGTCGAGGTCGTGGCGCCAGCTGACCCTGCGGCCGGCAAGAAGCTGCGAGAGCTCATCGCCAAGTCGGCGCGCCTGAAAATCGTCACTTCGCCCGCCCCCGCCGCGGTGCGGGTCTATCTGCTGCCCGCCCGCGCCACGGCGTCGCCAGATGAACCGGTGCCGCAGGCCGGCGCGCTCGACCGGCCGAGGTGGGCGGCAATTGGCGCCACCGGCGATCTGGTGATGCGGCTCAAGGAGGTAGGCGACATCGACACGGTGGTGACGAACCTGGACGCGATCGCGCACTACCAGCGGGTGCTTGCCACCGACAATCCCGATCTGAGCAGCCCTCTGCGAGGCAAGGTCTCGCTCGAGATCCTGCGCGGCGGCAGCGACGGCCAGTGGGTGGCGGCTGAGCCAGACGCCAATGGCGGTCAGATCGTGTTCGAGGAACGAGAGCCCATCGCCTTCAGGGCCACCAGCCAGCACGACAAGGACGTGTACGTCGCGCTCTTCAACATCGACTCGCTCGGCGCGGTGAGCCCGCTGTTCAAGGAGGTGCAGGTGCGCCTCGCCCCATCGACGCCACTCACGCAGAAGGCCAAACTCACCTTCCCCGACGGCTATCCGTTCCTCGACCTGGCCGACCCGGTGCACGGTGGCGAAGGACGCGAGACGATGAAGCTCTTCGTCACCGAAGAGTACGTTGACTTCAAGGGACTCGAGGGCGCAGGCGTCAGGTCGGCCGGGCAGCCGAAGTCCGCGCTTGCGTCAATGCTGCAGGGCATGGCCGGTGGCACGGCGACCCGAACGGTCACGGCCGAAGACGAGGCCGGGGGCGACTGGACCACGGTGACGCGAACCTTCACGCTGCGGCGCCGGCCGGCCGAATTGCCCACCGCTGGCGAGCGCGTGGCGGTCGGCACCGCCTTCGTGTCGGCACAGTCGTTGTCCGGAACGGTCACCGCCGGGGTCAGCAAGGACGGGCGCGACGACACAGCGGGCTTCGCCACCGAGGCCCTGCAACGCGCGCTCGCCGACGCCGGCGTCGCGATGCGGCCGGTGCTGTCGATCGAGGGCGCCCGCGAGGTCGGCCAAGCCAGTCGCGGCGCGACCGATGCGCCCGTGGTCGCGGTCGAGCTGCGGCCGCCGCCCGAGGGCTACGGGCAGATCGTGCTGGCCGCCGACGAACTCGGCATCGTGTCGTGGTCGTTTGCCGAGACGGCGCCGGCGACGCGCGGCGAAGGCGGCCCGGCGGCGAGGCGCACCTATCGCGTGCCGAGCGCGGTACCGGAAGGGACGGCTGGCGAGCCGGGCTCCCGCGGCGTCATCGGCCTGATCGGCAAGAAGATCCTCACCGAGCTCGTCTTTCCGCTGGTGAGCCCGGTGCTCGGCGCGGTGGGCGCCGAACTGGTTCGCAAGCTCGATGCCACGCACTGGCCGTACCGCGTGCGCTCGTTCTCTCCCGACGACTACGCCGTGGACCACGCCGCCACAATCGACCACGAGCGGTGGTCGCAACTGCGCGGGCGCCGGGCGCTGCTCATGGTGCACGGCACGTTCAGCCGCACGCACCTGGCCTTCGGACAGTTGCCGAAGGACTACGTGGAGGCGCTGTATCGCCACTACGAGGGCCGGGTCTTTGCCTTCGATCACCCCTTCCTGTCCGAGGATCCCGCCGACAACGCGCGATGGCTTGTGTCGCAGATGCCCGCGGACGCCGGCCTCACGGTGGACATCGTGTGCCACTCGCGCGGCGGGCTCGTAAGCCGCGTGCTGAGCGAGAAACAGTCGGAGCTGTCGGCAGACGGACGGTTGCAGGTCGGCAAGATCGTGCTCGTCGGCGTGCCCAACGCCGGCACGGCGCTGGCCGATCCCGACCACATCGGGAAGTTGCTCGACGTCTTCACCAACCTCATCAACTTCGTGCCCGACAGTTTTGGCGCACCAGCCCTCACGGTGCTCGTCGAATGCGCAAAAGCCGTCGCCGTGGGTGCGCTTGGCGGTCTGAAGGGGCTGCGGGCCATGCAGCCGGGCGGCGAGTTCGCGACGTGGCTGAACCGACCCGGTGGCTCACCAGGCCAGACGACGTACTTCGCGGTGACCTCGAAGGTGACCCCCACCGAGCCTGGCCTCAAGCACCTGGCGTACTCTCGAGGTCTGGACCGGCTGCTGCAAGGACCCAACGACTTCGTCGTGCCGGCCGAGGGCGTTTTCGCCGCCAACGGGTCGGGCTTCTTCCCCGTGGCCGCCCCCCTGGTGCTCGAAGGTGCCGGCGCCGTGTCCCACACCAAGTACTTCGCCGATCGACGCGTGCGCGACCAGGTGCTCACCTGGCTGACCCAGCAGTGACACGCCGCAGAATGAGCCACCATGAGTGACGCCAGTCCTACCCGCAAGCCCTGGACCGTGCTCGCCTACACGGTGGCCGACGACCCAGACCACCCGTTGGACCACTCGGCCGAGAAAGAGCTCAAGGCGCTGTGTGACGCAGCCGACTTCGGTGCGGTCAGCATCGCCGTCCAGGTGGATTTCGATAAACCCAAGGGCGTCTTCCGAGGCTCGCTCACGACCGCGCCGCCGGAGTCGCGCGGCTTCGAAGACATTCGCGCCGAAGACCATGTCCTCTGGAAGTCGATTCTGGGCGAGGTTGATGCACATCGGTCTCGTCTTCGCGTCCAAATGGAGCGAAACGACCTCGGCGCTGCGCGTGGCAGTGTGTTGCGGCAGTTCCTGCGGTTTGGCCAGAGGGAATGCCCTGCCGAACGCTACGTGCTGTTCTTTTACGGCCACGCCTCCGGGCCGTTTGGACTGTTCAACGACCGCGCGACCGGCGCACGGACATTCGACACCTTGCGCCTCAACGATCTGGCGGGTTCGCTCGAGACCACGGACGACCGCGCCGGTGTCGTGGTGTTCCGCGACTGCTTCATGAACACGCTCGAGACCGCCTACCAGCTGCGAGACACGGCGGAGTTCATGATCGCCAGCCAGGCGATAGCGCCGGTAGGCGGCGTATGGCCGTGGCACCGCTTCATGGCCACGCTCGCGCCCGGCGCGGACTCTGCCCATGTCGGCCTGGGCATCGTGAAGCGGCTGGCCGACTTCCTGGACGAGGACCCGGCGCACCGCGATGGGTTTGCCGCCGTGCCCTACTCGCTGTTGGATCTCAGTGCCGCCGACGCGTGCGCAGCTCCGCTCGCGGCCTTGGTCGAGGCGCTCGCCGCCGCTCGCGCCGATCCGGCCCGCTCGCGTGCCTGCGCCGCCGCGCTCGAGGCCGCCCGCGTGGGCTCGACGAAGAACATGGAGATACCGGGTGATCCGGCCCTGCTCGATGTGCCCACGATGTGCGAGCGACTGGCCGCGCTTTCTGGCGATCCGGTAGCGGCGCCTGCGCTGGCCCTCGGCCATGTGGTGCGGTCACGTCTGGTGCGGTGGCACCACAGCCAAACGACGTTCCACAAAGGCACCAGCCTGTTCTACAAGCCGGTGCGTAAACGAGACCTGAAGCTGACCTACATTCACGCGGAGGACGAGACCGTGGCGGCCGAAGATGCCGCGTACTATCAGAAGCTGGCGCTGTCGAAGGCGACCGGGTGGGACCGGATTGCCCTGCATCCGTTTCCGGTCACCGGCTGATCGACGAAGACCCACGGCGCACCCATGAGGGCTGCACCGTGGGCTACGCCGACACTACCGCTTCTTCGCAGCCTTCTTGGCGGCCTTCTTCGCGGTCGTCTTCGCGACCTTCTTCGCGCCGCGCTTGGTCGGCATTCCCATCGGCTTGTCGTCTTTCGGCATGCTCGCACTCCTCTTGGAGGGACCAACATCGGTCCTGATTCGGCGTGAGTGTAGCGCAGAAAGACTTTGACCCCAATCAGCCTATTCCCCTGCTCACCGGGCGGTGATCGGACTTCAGGGCACGACGGCGCCAGTGACGACGAACAACGTCGAGGGCACCGTCGTGTAGTTGTAGGCGTACCATCGGCCCTCGTCGACCCAGTCGGTGACCATCAGGGTGGCCAGCGCGCCAATGCCCTCCGGCACGATCTCCCGGACCGTCGAGCGCGCGCCGCTGCTGAGGTCGACGCGTTCGATACGGGTGGGAATTTCGTAGCCGTGCTGGATGAAGACCGACCGGCTGTCGCGGCTCCAGCCCACCACGCGATCGCCAGCGCGCAACCCAGCGACGGGACGTGGCTGCCCGGCCTGAATTGACGATGCCTGGAACGAGCCATCGACGGCGGTCAGCAGCAGCGTCTGTCCGTCGGGGGCCAGCGACGCCATGACGCCTTCGGCCGTCAGCGGCGCCGGCGGCGCGCCCGACAGGTCCTGGCCGTAGCAGCGCGGCGCGCGCGACGGTTCCGATCCGCAGACGATGAGCCGCCGGCTGTCAGGAAACCACTCGGCTGAGGTGAGGCGGTCGAGCGGCCCGCCCGGGAACCGGATCGCCTCGCCCGAGCCCGTGGGATACAGGACCAACTGTGCCGGCTGCGAGACAATTGCGGCCGCCCATTTGCCGTCAGGCGAGAGCTCTTGCGCAGCGCCGGTGCCGAGCCGAACGGTTTTCGAGCCGTCCGTCTTGCGCAGCACCACGCCGTAGTCCGGACCGCTGCGCAAGCCCACGTCCACCATCAGCAGCCATTGCCCGTCGGCCGACAGCGATCGCGCGCCCGTCGAGCCCAGCCACGACAGTTCCTGTTCGGCCGCCTGACCCGGCACCTTCGCACGCACGCCGAACGACAGGTCTTCGCGCACCGCCAGCCAGCGGCCGTCGCGGGCAACGTCGTGCACGATGACCCGGCCGGGCACGCCGAACAGCGGTTGAGCCGGGCGGACGCCCGACGCCGGCACCGACATCGGCTGCATCACGGAGCCGCCCGCGACGTTGCCCGAAAAGACGAGCGACGAGCCATCGCCGGTCCAGGCGAGCCCTTCAACCGACCACAACTCGTCGCTGAGCGCGGTCACTCTGCCGGTGCGGTCGGCGACCATGACCCGGCCGCGGTCATCGAACGGCCAGTCATGCTCGAAGAAGGCCACGCGGGAGCCATCGGGCGAGACGCGTGGATCACTCAGGTAGCCGTTGGCTTCGTGCAGGGCCGTGCCAACCGGGTACTCGAGCCGATCGCGGCCGTTGCCGAGGTCGTGCACGATCGCCATCGCCTCGCCGTCGGGCCCCCAGTCGGCCTCGCGCACGTTCTCGAGCACGGCGCGCGGCGAGCTGCCAAGGGTCATGCGCGCGAGCGTGCCGCTGTACAACCGCTGCTGGAGATGTCTGGCATTGACGATGAGCGCCAGTTCGCCCTTGCTGGAGACCGAGAGCAGATGCGCGTCTGGCACGTCGAGCCGCTGTGGGGCCTCGGCAGTCGAGCTGATGACGAAGAGTTCTGGTGCGTATCCGCGGAGCGCCGCGCTGTAGACGATGGTCTGGCCGTCGGGCATGAACCGCGCGTTCATGATCGGCAGGCGGTCGAACGTCTTGGCCTCGAAGGCCACAGGCCCCGGCACTGCCGGCGCGGCCCGCCACGCCACCAGCGCGCCAACGGCGGCCCCTACGGCCAGCGACGCAGCGAGCAGGGCCGCTCCACGCAGCCGGCGTAGCGGCGGCGCCGCCACTGCCACCTGCATGCCACTGGTGGCGCCCGACATCGCCTCGAGGGCATAGGCGATGTCGCTGGCCGACTGGAAGCGCTGCTCGCGTTTTTTCTCGAGGCAGCGCCGGACGATCCGTTCGAGATGGGCGGGCACAGCGCCGACCGGAAGCTCTAACGGGTCCTGCTTCAGGATCGCCGCCATCGTCTCCACGTCGGAGTCGCCCGTGAACGCGCGCCGTCCCGACAGCATCTCGTAGCACACGGCGCCAAACGCGAAGATATCGGTGCGATGGTCGACCGCTTCCCCGCGCACCTGCTCGGGCGACATGTACCCCGCGGTGCCCATCACCGCCCCGGGGCTCGTGACCGGTGCCGACGGGTGCCGCGTCTGGGTGTCGGCGCCGTCACGCGGGTCGACCATGCGCGCCAGGCCGAAGTCGAGGATCTTCGCGCGGCCGTCGGCGGTGATGAAGATGTTGGCGGGTTTGAGATCGCGATGAACGATGCCCTTCTGATGCGCGGCCGCCATGCCCAGCGCAATCTGCACGGCCAGCTCGGTCGCCCTTCTCGCCGGCAGTGGTCCGCGCGACACGGCCGCGTGCAACGTCTCGCCCTCGAGCAGTTCCGACACCACATAAGGCACGTCGCCCTCGATGCTCACATCGAAGACGGCCATCACATTCGGGTGATTCAGTGCGGCGGCGGCCTTCGCTTCCTGCTCGAAACGGCCCAGACGATCGGGGCTCTGTGCGAAGGCGGGCGGCAACACCTTGACGGCCACGTCCCGGTTGAGTCGGCCGTCGCGGGCTCGGTACACCTCGCCCATGCCGCCCGCACCAAGCGGCGCGACGATCACATACGGACCAAGGCGTGCGCCTGGGGCAAGGGCCACGGAGCAATTATAGCTACCGGCACAGCCGCGAAAAGACCTGAACACGCGGGTGAGCCGCTCGCTGGGATCGCGTGCCGACCCAGACGCCGTAGGGGGACGGGCCGGCGGAGGCGGCCATTCCTGCTACGCTGGACCCCAGGGGGGACCACATGACTCCAGTCGCCGCCTTGCTACTGTTCCTGCTCGCGTCAGCCACGTGGCCGCCGCCGCTCCTGGCCCAGGCCCAGCCAGCCGCACCGACCATCGAGGTGGCTGCGCCCGACATCATCCAGGAGATCGTGCTGCGTGACGGCACTCGCGCCTTCGGGCGCGTGGAGCGGGTAGCCGAAGGCCGCGTGGTGTTCCGCACGCTGGCCGGCGCCACGCTCGAGATCGCAGTTGTCGACGTGGTGCAAGTGACGCTCGCCACGGGCCGCATGTCGGGACGCGAGTTCTGGCGCGCCGATCCGAATCCGACGCGGCTCTTCTTCGGCCCTACCGGGCGCGCCCTGAAGCGCGGTGAGGTGTATCTCGGCGTATACGAGGTCTTCATGCCGTTCGTGCAGGTGGGCCTTACCGACCGCGTCTCCATCGGCGGCGGCACACCGCTGGTCTTCGGGGGCGGGGGCGACGGTGAACGGGTGTTCTGGTTCACGCCGAAGGTCACCATCGTCGACCGCGGACGCACCATCGCGGCCGCTGGCGTGATGCACATGGCCGGCATCGACGATGCCAGCATCGGCGTCGCCTACGGCGTCGTCACGCACGGCACGCCCGACTCGGCAATCACCGTAGGCGGCGGCTACGCCTACGCGCGCAGCGACGAGAGTGGCGGCGCGCCGGTCGTGATGTTCGGCGCCGAGCACCGCGTCCGGCGCGGCCTCAAGCTCGTCACGGAGAACTACGCATTCGAAGGGGGCGGCATCATGAGCGCCGGCGTGCGTTTCATGGGCCAGCGGCTGTCGGCCGACCTGGGGCTGGCCACGCCGCTGGGCCTGGACGAGTTCTTCGTGTTCCCGATGGTCAACTTCGTGTGGAAGTTCCGGTGACGCGCGCAGCCTGACACGATACTCTAAGTGCCGAACTGCTCGTCCACGCCCATGGAGGCTTCGGTATGACCAGCGACGCGACCCGCTCCTTCCTTGACCGGTTCGTCCGCGCGTGGGAGCGCCAGGACGTGCCGGCACTGGCTGAGTGCTACGCCCCCGACTGCGTGGTGTCCAGTCCGATTTTTCAGAACCTGACCGGCCGGGCGCAAGTCGAGCGGTCGTACACGGACCTGTTCCGGGCCTTCTCGCACCAGACGGTCCGGGTCGACGACACCATCATCAGCGACGAGGCTCCGGTTCGGGCCGTCATCGTCTGGACCGTACAGTCGACGCACGTCGGGGAAATTTTCGGCATGCCGGCGTCGGGCAAGCGCATCGAGCGCACGCTCGCCTACATCCTGACCTTGCGCGACGACCTGATCGTCAAAGAGGTGCGCATGTACGACTTCACCAACATGCTGCTCCAGTTGGGCGTCCTTAGAGCCAAGCCGGCCAGACCAGCCTAAAGGGCCGGAAGGGCCGTGTTGGTTCAGTCGCTGGCGTCCGCGTCGGCCACGTGGAGGGATGGCACGCGCGACACGAGCACCTTGTCGATGCGCCGGCCGTCCATGTCGATCACCTCGAACCGCATGCCGCCCCAGTCGCAGACGTCGGCGGTGCGCGGGACGTGGCCCAGCCGCGCCATCACGAATCCGCCGAACGTGTGGTAGGTGCCCGACTCGCCTTCGGGCAGGTCGTCGAGGCCCAACTCGATTGTCACGTCGTCAATCGGCGCGGCGCCGTCGATGAGCCAGCTGCCGTCGGCGCGCCTCACCATGGCGCGCTCGGCTGCCGCGTCGGTCGGCAGGCTGCCGACAAATGCCTCGAGCAGGTCGGTCACCGTGACCAGTCCCTCGACCGCGCCGAATTCGTCGAGCACGATGGCCAGGTGACGATGCGACGCCTTGAGCGCCTCGAGCAGCTTGAAGATGCCCATCGAGTCGGGCACGAAGAGCGGTTCCTTGATGAGGCTGCGCAGGGTAATGGGCGAGTTCTTCATCGCTACCGAGAGCATCTCTGCAGCGCGCACGGTGCCGAGCACGTTGTCGAGCGAGCCGGTGCACACCACGAACTGGCCGTGGCTGTGTCCGCTCAGGAACTCCCGCAGCGCGTCACCCGCCGCATCGACGTCGACCCACTCGATGTCGAGCCGGGGCGTCATGATCGCGCCGACGCGCTGGTCGCCCACGCGGAACACCCGCTGCACGAGACTCTCTTCGTGCTCTTCGAGCGCTCCGCTCTCGGCGCCCTGACTGATCACCGCGCGGATCTCGTCTTCGGTCAGGTGCGCCTCGGCATTGCCCTGGATGCCGAGCACGCGGAGCACCAGGTTGGTGGATCCGGTGAGCAGCGCCACGACCGGCCCGCCGATGCGTGCCAGGAACTGCATCGGCAACGCCACCCACGAGGCAATCGTCTCAGGATGATTGAGGCCGATGCGCTTGGGCACGAGCTCGCCGATGATGAGCGACAGATAGGTAATGACCGCCACGACGAGGCCCAGCGACAGGCCGCGCGCGTACGGGGCCAGGAGCGGCACGTGCAGGAAGGCCTCGCCAAGCGGCTCCGCGATCGTGGCGCCACCGTAGGCGCCCGCCAGTACGCTCACGAGCGAGATGCCGACCTGCACGGTCGAGAGGAACTTGGTGGGCGCATTGGCGAGTTCGAGCGCCGCCCTCGCGCGGCGGTCGCCGTCGTCGGCCCGGTGCTGCAACCGCACCTTGCGGGCGGCCACGATGGAGATCTCCGACATCGCGAACACGCCGTTGGCCACGAGCAATAGCAGGACCACGACGACTTCGGTGCCGACGCCTAGCATCGCCTGCGATTGTAGCCGGTCGGCCCCGCCGTTGCACGGTGGCGCGGGCCCGCCCGGCGGGCCGACGTCCGCCGCCACGCATACTCCGACCATGCACGCACGAACCGCCGCGATCGGCCTGGCTCTGATACTCGGATCCCTCACGCTTGGCGGTCAATCACGACCCGGGTTGTCGCCCGAGGATCTGTTCGCGCTCACCTCGGTCGGCCAGGTCGAGCTCTCGCCCACCGGCACCCACGTGGCGTACTCGGTCGTCCACAACTCCGAGAAAGGCCGGCCCTACGCCGTCGTCATGGTGCTGAACCTCGGCACGGGCGTGGCGCACGCGCTGCCGCGGGGATCGTCGAGTCCGCTCTGGGCGCCTGATGGACGGCGCCTCGCCTACCTCGGCACCGTCCCCGAGGGCTCCGGCCTCATGGTGAGCGAGGCGGACGGCAGCGGCGCCAGGCTCGTGGCGCCGGTGGAAGACACCAATCACCCGCTGCCATCCGCTGGCCGGTCGGTCGCCTGGGCGCCCGACGGACGCCGCATCGCGTTTGTCTCGGCCACGCCCGGTCCCGAGAGCGCCGACGCCGTTGGCGATCCGATGGTGATTACGCGTTACCTCTACAAGCCCACGGCGGGCGAAGGCCTCACCCGCTTCAACGACAACCGCCGCACGCCTCTGTTCGTGGCCGACATTGGCACCGGGCAGGTCACCCAGCTCACAACCGGCGCCGCCTACGAGCACTCGATCGACTGGGCGCCGAAGGGCGACGACGTACCCATCGCCGAGGCAGAGCAGCTCTACACCGCCCTGCACGACGTGGGCGTGCCGACCACCTTCGTGCGGTATCCGCGCGAAGGGCACGGGCTGCGCGAAACCGGCCACGTCGTGGACGCGCTCACGCGCAGCCTGGCGTGGTACCGGCAGTACTTCGGCATACAGTAGAGGCGTGTTCAAGCGTCAGACCGAAGGCTCGGTCCTCTGCACGTCGTGCGGCGTCCTGGTCGGCGTCAACGACTCGACCTGTTACAACTGCCACCGGCGAAATCCTGGACTGTGGGGCTTCGCGCCCGTGTTCCGGCGCTTGGGGAACGACCTGGGGTTCGTGCCGCTCGTCATGGGCGGCACCATCACCCTGTATGTGTTGGGGCTGCTGGCGTCGGGCTCCGGACTGCAGACGATGCTCGCACCACGCAACGACGTGCTCTTTGCCCTGGGCAGCAGCGGCGCGGTGCCGGTGTTCCGGTTCGGCCGGTGGTGGACGGTGCTCACGGCAGGCTGGCTGCACGCGGGCGTGCTCCATATCCTGTTCAACGTCCTCTGGATCCGCCAGCTCGGTCCGGCCGTCGCCGAACTGTATGGGCCGGGTCGCATGGCCATCCTCTACACCGTGTCGGGGGTGGTGGGCTTCGCCTTCACGTCGGTGGCAGGAGAGTACCTGGGCCAGTATCTCAACATGGTACCGCTCATCGGCCGGCTGCTCGCCCGGTTGCTCGGCGGCGCCGGCTTCTCGGTCGGCGCGTCGGCCTCGATCTTCGGACTGCTCGGGGCGCTCGTGTACTACGGACGGCGCACGGGCAGCCGGCATGTCGGCGAGGCCGGCCTGCAGTACGCGCTCATGATGGGAGTCTTCGGCCTCATCATGCCGGGTATCGACAACCAGGCGCATCTGGGCGGGTTCGTGGGCGGGTATATCGCGGGACGCCTGCTCGACCCGTTGAAGCCTGAACGCATCGACCATCTGGTGGCCGCGGTCCTCTGTCTGGTGGTCACGGTCGTGGCGATTGCGGCGTCGGTCATCACGGCCTTGCCCGTATTGATGCCGTAGGCCACAAACGCGCGCGTTCGAATTCTTGAATCCGCGCAACCCAAAAACACGAAGAAACAGATCGGCGGAGCCGTGGCCCGTGCGGCCCGATTCCGGACGCTTCGCACCGACTCACCTGTGAATTTGGCCGAATTCTCTTCGATTCGTCACGTACCGCCGCCGCTCATCCCCACCGGCTCGTGGCCTGGGACTGGTGGACCGATTCCCCCGCGATTGCGTCAAATCGGGCATCGACCTTGCTCTAGGAGGTCGCGACCGCCGCGCGCCGCGACTGGCACGGCGGTCTTTTCACGAACCGGAGCCGTGTATCCGGGGCGTTGTTGCAAGACCACCCCACAGGAGGCTATTTCCATGGCCCGTTCGAGCAGAGTTCTGCTCGCGCTGGCAGCCGCAGTGCTGCTGGCCGTCCCGGGCGCATTTTCCCAGGGCGGAGGCGCGAAGTTCGACCGGTAGCGCCGGGATCCACCTCGCTTAGAGCGGCTCGAGCAACAGGAACCCGAGCGGTGGTACGGTCAGAGACAGTGACTGCTCGTGGCCGTGCTGCGCGACCGCATCGGTCGTCACTTCGCCACTATTGCCGGCGCCGCTGCCGCCATAGGCGTCGGCGTCGCTGTTCAGTCGCTCGCGCCAGCGCCCGGGGAGCGGCACGCCGATGCGGTAGCCCTGCCGTGGTCTGGGGGTAAAATTGACCACGGCCACGACCGTGGCACCGGTGCGCGGATCACGACGCACGAGCGACACCACGCTGCTGTCGTGATCGTGGCAATCGATCCAGGCAAAGCCCTCGCCCGCAAAGTCTGCGGCCCAGAGTGGTGCGCACTCGCGGTACACCTGATTCAGGTCGCGCACCCACCGTTGCAGCCCTTCATGACGGGGATCGCCGAGCACGGCCCAGTCCAGTTCCCAGTCGTGGTTCCACTCGCGCCATTGCCCGATCTCGACGCCCATGAAGAGCAGCTTCTTCCCGGGATGCGCGAACGTATAGCCAAGCAGGGCACGCAGCGTGGCGTGCTTCTGCCACACATCCCCTGGCATCTTCGCCAGCATCGATCGCTTGCCGTGCACGACCTCGTCGTGCGAGAACGGCAGCAGGAAGCGCTCGCTGAACGCGTAGAGCAGCGAGAAGGTGATCTTGTCGTGGTGCCACTTGCGGTACAGCGGATCGTGGCCGCAGTAGTCGAGCATGTCGTGCATCCACCCCATGTTCCATTTGTGGGTGAAGCCCAGGCCGCCGATGTGCACGTCGCGCGTCACGCCTGGCCACGAGGTCGACTCTTCGGCCATCAGGGCCACGCCCGGCTGCTCGGTCCGCACCACGCTCGTGAGATGCCGAAGGAACTCCACGGCCTCGAGATTCTCGCGGCCGCCGTACTGATTCGGCACCCACTGCCCGGACGCGCGAGAGTAGTCGTGATACAGCATCGAGGCCACGGCATCGACCCGGAGGCCGTCGATGTGGAACTCGCGCAGCCAGAAGAGGGCGTTGCTCAGCAGAAAGGTCCGCACCTCGTGACGGCTGTAGTTGAAGACC
>JANORI010000507.1:0-1679 GCA_031415235.1 Acidobacteriota bacterium
CCCCAGAGGCGATCTCCTCGATCGCAATCCGCAGGTCGCCGATGTCGCGCGCGCGGCTGCGCGGGTCCTTGACCAGGCAGCGGCGTAACAGCTCCCGCAGGCGCGCAGGTGTTTCGGCCGGCAACGCCGACCAGTCAGGCTCGCGCGTCATCACGAACGCCATCGTCTCTGGCGCCGTCTCGCCGACAAACGCCAGACGTCCCGTCAGCATCTCGTAGACGATCACGCCGAACGCCCAGATGTCGGCGCGCCGATCGACGGCCTTGCCTTTGGCCTGCTCGGGCGCCATGTATGCCGCAGTGCCCAGGATCATGCCGGCGGCGGTGGCCGCCAGGCTCATCGTCGGCGAGTTGGCGGTCCCGTCATTCGACGATTCCTTGCTCAGTGCCTTGGCGAGGCCGAAGTCGAGCACCTTCACCTGGCCGTCCGGCGTGATCTTGATATTGGCGGGCTTGAGATCGCGATGGATGATGCCTCGCTCGTGCGCATATTCAAGCGCCTGGGTAATTTGACCCGCGATGTTCAGCACGTCCTCGATCGGCAGACCGTTCGGCGACGCGTGAATCCGCTCGGCCAGCGTGACGCCTTCGACCAGCTCCATCACGAGGGCATGCGCGGCCGTCGATTCCTCGAACCCGTAGATGGCGGCGATGTGCGGGTGATTGAGGGAGGCGAGGACCTGCGCTTCGCGATGAAAGCGCGCCTTGCGGTCGCGATCGGCCGCCCATTCGGTTGGCAGCACCTTGATGGCGACATCGCGGCCAAGGCGGGCGTCGCTCGCGCGATACACCTCACCCATGCCTCCGACGCCAATTTGAGCGGTGATCCGATATGCGCCCAGTGTGGCGCCTGGTTGCAGGGTCATGCGGCCCGGCGATTATGTCATTACCTCAGCCGTGATGCCCGTGCCCTTCTGCTAGAATCCGCTCATGGGGACTGCCACGCTGCTCAGCGCCGAGGACTTCGAGCGGGTCGCCCAGGTACTGGGGTCCTGCGAACTGGTGAGAGGAGAGATTGTTCCGATGTCACCAGGGGGTATTCTGCACAGTCAGGTCACCATGAACGCTGCCCGGCTCCTGGACGCACACGTCCGGCCCATGAAGATCGGCCGCGTCCTGACGGGCGAAGCGGGCGTTATTGTCGCCCGCCGACCCGACACCGTGCGCGGTGCTGACGTAGCCTTCATCTCGTATCAGCGCCTGCCCAAGGGACCGACAGAACACGGCTTCCTGAAGCAACCTCCCGAGCTGGTCATCGAAGTCCTGAGCAAAGACACCTCCTGGGAGAAGATGGAGGAGAAGGTGGCCGACTACCATGCGATGGGCGTCGACCTCGTGTGGGTGCTCGACCCGCAGACCCTGACGCTGCGAGCCTATCCCCGCGGCGGCGCGCCGCTCCTGTTGCGCGACACCGACACCGCGAACGCCGCTCCGCATGTTCCTGGCTTCTCGGTCTCGGTCGGCGCCTTCTTCGAGGAGTAGCGCGCGCCGCCTTCAGAGCGTTCCGCGCAGGCCCAGCGCGTCCCACCTGGCGGGCGAACGCCTTGTCCTTCATCCGCTTGATTACCGACGCGGCCTCGAGGTCGAGCACGCTCTTCGAGGGCCGCACCAGCGACGCGGCCGTGACAAAGCCGGCGAGCTCGTCACACGCGACCAGGGTCTTGCCCACCGACCGTTGAC
>JANORI010000508.1:0-2672 GCA_031415235.1 Acidobacteriota bacterium
CACCCGATGTGGAACACCATGTTCCCGGTGACCCGCCTGCCGCAGATGGCCTCGATCATGACCTGGCGGCGCAGCGGCGGCGGCACCATCGAACGCTGGAACGACGACGGGTCCGGTCCCGATGCGCGCGGCATCTCCGACACGCACGGCCGCGTCATGGTAGTGATGGTGCATGACACCGACCTGCCAGACCCGTGGGAACGGGAGGGCGAGGACAAGGATTACTTCTTCCAGTTCTCGCCCGAGGCCTATGCCGTCGGCGTCGACATCCTGCTCTACGCGATGACGCATTGAGCCGGGACGGTCGCGTGTGGGCCGAGCCGCGGGGGCGTGTCTCGCCTTGTGTCGCCGTTGCTCCTGGTCTTGCCCATCTGCTCAGCAGCAGCTCCATGGACCGGCGACAGTGGCGTGAGCACGCGACGCAGCACGTAGGCGCGGTTCAGGTCTTCGGCGCCGGCCGACGGACGGCAAGAATCAGCTGCTGACATGTGTAGGTAGTGGCGCGATCAGTTCGGCCACAACCGCCTCGATCGGCTGCATCGTGAAGATCTTGCGAGCTGGCAACGCCAAGTAGACCGGGAAACGCTCGCGAATCACCTGTTCCTCGCGCTCGGCCGAGCGCGCGAACGGACGCCGCAGCTGCCTTCGCACGATCTCGTTGACGGATGTCTCCACATCCGGCGACGGAAGCAACACGAACGTCGACGGACTCGACGCGATCCGCAGGCGCACGGCGAGATAGTCGGGATGGACGTGATCCCGGTAGGTCATGAAGCCGGACGACAACGCCACGATATCCGGCCGGACTGGGCCCCAAACGAGGTCCAGGTAGCGACCCATATTCCGTTCCGCATAGGCCTCATAGCCATGGCTGGCGAGATACGTCGAGATGTCGCCGTGTCGGGCGGCGAACTCCGCGTCCAGGTCTACGAATCGCGCGACAAGCCGCTCTGCCAGCGCCGCGCCGACCGTAGTCTTCCCGGCGCCTGCTGGCCCAACCAGTTGAATCATTCGAGTCCGTCGATCCTGGCATAGTCTGCGGGCGCTCGCGCGCCCGATACGCGGACCCGCGAGGGGTGGGGCGTCGGCGGGTGTTCGGCGGCGATCATCAGCCTCATGTTCCGTTTTCCCCTTCTGTGAAAACGACCTAGCGATTTCCGACCGTGAGCGGCCTAGCCCTGGCCTAGTGTTGGCCTGCGCATCGTGACGCTTCACCCCGTGCGGTCAACGATCCCAGTCTCGCAGATCATGTGCCGCGGACACACGCCGCCGATGGTCGCTGAATTTCTCCCCGTCGATTCGTTCGGTTCGAAATCCATTGACCTTCCACGGTTTGCAAAGCTTGCACCCAGATCGTCGGTTACGAGTTCTCCCCCGTGTGTGGTGCATCGCTGACTACTCTGGATTCTGGCTCTGCTTCCACGTCGCGAAGTCACGCGCACCGTGAAGAAACGCTACGACAAGCACACGCGCCTCGCCAACCTCGTACTGAAGTCGATGTTTGTATACGAACACTTCGCGAATGGCCGGTTCGTTCAATTCCGGGACGACCCGCCCGCGTTCGGGGAACGTCGCCAAGTTGGCTCCAGCCCGCAGAGCCTCGTCGAGCACTTGCGCCGCCGCCTGTTGCGAGTCTTGAGCGATGTACGCGATGACAGCATCCAGCGCGTCTCGGGCCGATTCGGCCCAGACTACGTCGCGGACCCGAGCAGCCATTTGCGACGCAGATCGGCAGCAACTTGCTCGTGGGGGATGGTTCTACCAGCCTGACCGTCCGAGAGGCCCCGACCGACGGCCTGCACAACGTACAGGTGGTACTGCACATCATCGAGACTGCAATCGTTCGGCAGACGGTCGAGAAGGGCTCGAACTGTGTCTTTGGCGCTCACAGGTGCCTCAAGTAGCCAGAATTCGAGTATACGACCGGCGGCTCGTCTAGCCAAGTTCTGAGTCGCGTCACCCACGTGGCGATGGAGGCCACCGGCGTCTCTTGGATTCCGTTCGTCGAGATCCTCGACGCCCGCGGCGTCCAGGTGATTCTCGTCAACGCGCGTCATGTCAAGCATCTGCCGGGCCGCGCAAGGGATGTCTCCGACGGCGAAACGGCGTCGGGACCTGCACCTCCTCGGGTGGCTACGCGGGAGCGTCCGGCCCGCCGATGGGATCGTGGCCTGGCGCGGCTCTCTCCGGCACCGGAGCACGCTCCTCGAGAGCGCTGGGGCGCTGGTCCAGCGGATGCAACAGGCGGTGGTCCAGATGAACGTGCAGCTCCCGTTGGTGGTCAGCGACCTCACCGGGGTGACCGGTCTCCGGATCCTCCGCGACATCGTCGCTGGCCAACGCGACCCGCACCAGCTCGCCCAGCATCGGGACTCGCGGTGTCACGCGGCCGAGGCCGAGATCGTCGCCGCCCTGACCGGCCACGATCGCCCCGAACACGTCGTCGTGCTCGGGACGGACATGACGCGCGGGCCCACCGACCAGCCCGTCACGGCCTGGCGGACCCTCGCCCCGCAGCACCGGATGTCCGGCGGACGCCGCCCTCGGCGAATCGCGCCGCGGCCATCTTGCGTCTCGGCGCCATGACGCTCGGGCGGACCCAGACCGCGTCACGGGCGTGCGCTCGGCGCGTGGCCTTCCGCCTCGGCACGGCCCCCGCCATCACCGCCACC
>JANORI010000509.1:0-8382 GCA_031415235.1 Acidobacteriota bacterium
GCCGCCTCGCGCCAACGGCTCCACGCCGTGTCGAGCGCCGCCGCGAGCCGCTCCTGCGGCGGCGGTCCTGGCGATTCGGACCCGCTCCACCGCGCCGCGTCGGCCGCATACAGGGCATACACCGGACTCGTCAGCCTCCAGCGACCGGCGCGGAGTTGCCGCTCGAGGGCGACGCCCTCGTCCCGGAGATCTGGGAGACGCCGCTGCTGCTCCAGCAGCGAGCCGCGCGCATACGCCGCGGCCAGGCTGGCCGGCACGCCACCGACGGCGACGCGGTCGTGACGAGACAGGCGCGCATAGGCGGCCAGCGCCTCGTCATGCCGTCCGGCCTTGCGCAGGGTTCGTCCGAGCCGCAGCAGGGCGCCAGCGCTCACGGCGGGATCCGCCGACCCTTCGAGACGCGCGAAGGCGGTGATGGCCGCGCGCAGGTTCCCATCGCGTAACTCGAGCTGCTCGGCGGGAGCAAAGGCGGCCGTGGATGCCTCGGACAGCGGCGGCGTGACGGGCCAGTAGGCGACGCGTTCGGCGGGCACCACGTCCACCCGCGCCTCGCCGAACGTGACCGCAATCGCGCCGTCCGGCCACGCCGCCCCATCCCCGGTCAACCGTTGTTCGGATGCCGTGATTGCGCGCTGCAGGGCCGCGACAACCAGGTCGGCCGCGCGCTCGACCCGCTGCTGCACCTGCTGGCTCTCGAGGGCGCGGTCCTGTTCGAGCAGGCGCCAGCCGAGCCATGGCAGCGCGAACAGCGGCACCACCATGACGCCGATGACGAGCGCGACCAGGCTGCGCAACGGACGTGCCGACGCCTTCGGGAACATAGCGGCGAGGGTGAGTCTATATGCGTCTGGTGCCGAGTTCGTGCCGGCTCTGTGTCGTTTCGGTGAGCCTCGCGGAGGCCGGCAGACCCCGCCTACCGTTTCGCTGGCGGCACGAACTGCACGCCGTCGAGCCCGTCGAAATCGGCGTCCTGGGTCCACAGCGTCGCCCCAAGCGCCCGAGCCGTGGACAGCATGATGCTGTCGGCCATCGGGAGCTTCAGATCGGCGGACAGGTGAGCGGCAGCCAGGGCCAACGTGCCGGTCAACTCCACGATCTGGCCCTGTTGCATGAGGGCCACGGCTTGCAGGGCATCGCCTTCGCCGCGCTGGAGCAGGACCCGCTTGAAGACTTCGAAGAGGCTGATCGTCGGCACGATCAAGGTCTTGTGGGACTCGATCGCCGGTGCGAAGAAATCGGCATTCGGGCCGCCCGCCAGATACTCGAGCCAGCCCGACGAGTCGACGACGTTCATACCCGGTCGCGGTCCCGAGGCACGTCAGTGCTGATGCCTTTGAGGAAGCCACGCATCTGACGGGCGGGTTTCACCGGCACCAGCTCGATGCGATTCTGATAGGCGATCGCCTGCACCTTCTGCCCGGCCCGGAGTTTCAACTGCGCGCGGATGGCCTTGGGGATGACCACCTGGTACTTCGGCGAAATCGTGACGGTCTCCATGCGGTGCGCCTTCCATGTGATCGATAGACCAATCGTACGACGACAAGTGTATCGATACCAACATGGCAGGGCAAGCAGCTGGGCAGTGCCGTGCACCGCCCAGCCGACCTGCGTGGCTGTAAGAGCCGGTGAGCTGGCGTCAGAACTTGAAGCGCAGCCCCACCCCGATCTGCAGGCCGCCGGCCTCGAGATCGAACGACTCGCCCGTGCCGATCGCCACATTCTTCTTCGCCGAGGTGTAGCGCAGCAGCGCGCCGGCACCCAGCCGCCGGGTGAAGTACCACGTGGCGTCGGCGCCCACATGGAACCCGACGGCGCTTTCCGAGATGTCGGAGCGGGCGCCGGGGGCGATGGCGACCGTGTCGTAGGGATACGTCTCGGTGACGGTCAGGTCGGCGACCACGGTCTGTTCCATGCTGAAGAAGCTGGGACCGCCAAAGACCGTGAGCCCGAACCGTCCCGACGAGGGCAGCAGATAGGCCGCCGACACGTGCCCGCCGGTCTCGGTGCGATCGAGGTCCGAGGCCAGTGTGGTGGCCGTGCGCGCCTGGTTGAAGAAGAACGGATGCGGATAGCGGGCCGAGTACTCCGCCCCGCCTGCGCGTGTCACCTGCGTGACGGCCACGCCGGCGCCCAGGTTGCGCCACACACGCGCGAACGCGCCCAGGTCGAGGCCCACGCCGCCGTCGATGTCGTACTCGCCGGTCTGCGAGGCCGATTCACGGTTGTAGGTGAGCGTGCGCGTGTCGGTGAACGACGCCTTCTCGGACTGGAACACCCCGCCCACCGCGACGAAGCCGCGGGACTGGCGTAGCCGTGGCGCTGCGGCCGCGCGCGCCGCGGGTTGCGGCGGCGGCACCGGCGCGGGACGCGGACCCGCCGCAGTGGGCGCCGGCGGTGGCGGTGCGGCCGGCTGCTGCTGGCCGCCCTCGGCGACGAGGAGCGGCGTGGTGCCGAGCACGCAGACGACGGCGACGGCCATGCTCGTGATCAGGACATTCATGGACAGGGTCCTCACTGAACGCCGACCGCGGTCCACGCGTCGGTGACGGCCCGTTCCACGGCCGCATTCGACGCGTACAGGTCGCGGGCCGACTGAATCGTCGCCGCGCGCGCCTGCGAGAAAGTGGCGCGCACCGGCAGCATCTGCGTGAACGCCCGGAAGAAGACGCGCTCGATCTGGTCGCGGTTGGCGAAGCTCACGCCGGTGACGGTGCGACCGGAAACGCGGTTGGTGCCGCCTTCGATCGCCAGGTAGTAGGCATGGTTCGGAATGCCAGAATTGGTGTGCACTCCGCCGTTGTCGACAGTGCCCGTGTAACGCACGGAGTAATGGTCGGGATCGCCGAAGGCCATCGGCGTCTGTATCGACCGGATGCCAGAGACGGAGCCAGGGCGCAACGCCTTGAACGAGTCTTCCCCCATCAGGTAGTCGGCCTGCTGGGCGTTGCTGCCGCGAGGCTGGAAGTAGGCCTCCGTCGCCACCCCCACCATGTCTGAGAAGGCCTCGTTGAGTGCACCAGACTCGCCACGGTACTCGAGATCGGAGGTGTAGTCGGTGATGCCGTGGGTCAGCTCGTGCGCCACGATGTCGAGCGCCCCGGCCAGCGGGCCGACGGTCTGTCCCGACCCGCTCAGGATGAAGTTGGCAGGAATCCCGTTGCCAAAGTACATCAGACCGCGCCGATCCGGTCCGGCCGGCGGCCCGGCCCAGAAGGCGTTGACGCAGAACTGGCCGAAGTCGCCGGCGGGCAGGGCGCTCACGCACTGCTGTGGCGAGTACAGATTCACCGTCGCGAACATCGGGGCATTGCCGTTGTCGAGGCCCCGGACACCGAGCCGCTTGAAGACGTAGTCGTAGGTCCAGCCCAGATACGTGTGGGCATCCACCGCGACCGCGTCGGTCCAGACGTTGTCGCTGTCAGCCGCAAGGTCCGACTGAAGAAACGGGCTGCTCTGCAACAGGATGGTCAGCAGCCTGGTCCGCGACCTGATGTCGCCCGTCACGAGGACGGGAGGCCGCAGCAGGTCCTCAGCGTAGTAGGTGCCGCCGACCAGGCGCGTCGCGATCTTCTTGCGGTCGCCGAGTACGCCGAGGCCCTCGCCGACGGCGCTTTGATCTTTCACCAGCGGCAGCGAAAGCAGCTCTGCGCCGGTGGTGGCATCGAGGTAGACCGTGCGCAGGTCGAACGCCT
The DNA here is from genome assembly GCA_031415235.1 of Acidobacteriota bacterium. GTDB lineage: Bacteria > Acidobacteriota > Vicinamibacteria > Vicinamibacterales > UBA2999 > CADEFD01. Next base: position 3,693 of record JANORI010000509.1, read on the forward strand.
CGCGCCCGACGCTCACTTCGTAGACCAGGATGATGGCGCCGTCGTCGCGCCCCAGGAACGCCAGGGCCGGTTCGGTCACGAGCGCGGCGCCGCCGGCGCGCAGGCGCGCCGCCATAGCATCGGCGGTGAGCCCGGGTGCGGCCGTGTCGACGTCGGCACGATACACCTGGCCGAGCAGCGAGGTCACCACGCCGTTGGCCGTTTGCCGCACGACCGACCCGCCCACCACCTCGAGGCCCAAGTGGTACTGTTGCAGACGCTCGTGGCTGTGGCTAGGCGCGATCGGGTCATCGGTGGTCGAGGTCACCCGCATCGCGCCGTCGCGTTCCAGACGGCGCACGTCGTCGACGACCTGCCGCAAGTGCGCGGGTGTGGCTTCGGTCGCGCGCAGTGCGATGACTGCGTCCTGTGACTGGGCGTGTGGCGACAGCGGGGACAGCGCCGCCCAGATGAGTGCGGCTGCAGGCAGCGCCGGGAACCACCGATACCTCTGAGACAATCGAGACACGGAGACCTCCGTCAAGTTCGGGTCACGCGAGAAAGGCGGCGCCCTGTGAGAGGCAACGCCGGACCGCCATAGCATCGTGGCGTCAACGGAGGGCATTATGGGCGATTGACGCCCAAAAGTATTCAGCCGGAGATGGCGACGGTCATGAAGTCCGACTTGATCTTGCCTTCGCGCACCATCGCGAGCACGTCCCTCAGGTCCTGCGGGTGCATGTCGAAGGTGTAGTGCGGCTCGGTCACCGACGGCGATGTCTTGAAGCGCTGCCCCAGGATCGTGACGTCGTCAGGCTTCTCGTTGGTCGGCGCGTAGAAGCCGAGTCCGCTCGGAAAGGCCCGACGCAGGTTCGTGACGGAGGTCCACAGCGAGGCCGGCACCATGAAGTAGCGGGTGGTGCGCAGCGCGCTCTGGCCGCCCCGGCCGAGCCATTCACCGCGTCCCGGTTCGGCCACCATGTTGGCGGCGAAGCTCGAGGCCGTGGCTACCATGCCCACGCGTCCGCGCGGCGAGGTGTAGAAGCGCGGCGCCCGCGCCGACCAGTACGACTCGCCCGAGCCGGCGAACACGACCCCGGCCTGGTCGAGATGCCGGTTCGTTTCGAGCAGCCCCTCGTAACCGTACTCACCCGCATGGTTGTTCGAGCGCGCCACCAGATCCCAGCCCATGGCCTTCAGATCGGCGGCCACCTCGGGCACGCCCGCGAATCCGCCCGGCCCGGAGCCCCGGAACGAGCGCCCGTCGATGATGTTGCCCTCGTAGTTGCCGGTGGCGACATCGGCCTCGCGCAGGATCCGGAGCATGGACTGAAAGCCCGGGTCGGGATTCTGGGCCTGCGGATATGCCAGGATCACGTCGCCGACCGAGGCGATGGTGAAGCCGTCGGCCACCGACATGGCCAGCTCGCGGGCGGCAATGGCCCCGCGGCCCTGGGCGCCGCCGTCCTGACTTGCGGCGATGAACCGCTCCGTCATCGCGCCCAGCGCCACGACCACGACGGTCAACAGGGCGACAGCTCTCGTCATAGCAGGCTCGTGATTGGCAAGGGACTCGAGAGTGCGTCGGAGAAACCTACCGGGTGGCACCACCTACGGTGTCTCGGATGATGAACAACGTCTCGCCAGGCCGAATCAAACCCAGGTCGCGGCGGGCGATGGCCTCAATGGCTTCGGGATCTTCACGAAGTCGTCGGGCCTCCTCCAGCAGACGCGTGTTCTCCGTGCGAGCCGCTGCCAGGGACAGCTCCAGCGTTCGGTATTGCCGCCGCGCGTCGAGCATGGCCAAGAAGCCTCTTTCGCCGACGAACGCATCGGCCATGACGATGCATCCGACGAGAATCAGGATATAGCGCACGGTGCGCCGACTGGGCCGCCGCGAGACCAGAATTTTCGATTCGGGAGTGTTCATCAGTCCCTCGGGTGCGCGCCGTCGCGCCGCAAACGAAGACCTCGCATCCCCGGCCTAGGGCGCGCTCTCGCCAGCACTGGTCGGCATGTGCAGGTACGCCCTCAACGCGGCGATGACGACGGACCGCAGGTCGGTTTGCTCGTCCATCGCTCGAATCTTCGAAGCCCGCCACAGCTCCTGCGGCAGTTCCACGGTTGTCTTCACAAGCCCTGAGGTCGTGGCGCGGGTAGCCATACCTGTAAGTCTATACGGCTCACCGTGCCGAAATAATGCCGTCAATAAGTATTGATGTCAATATGTAAAAACAGCTAACCGTATAACCGTTGAACTGGTTCGTGTGGAAGCGGTTGGTCGGCCTGAGAGGGGCTCGTCCACAGTGCCGCAGCGGAGGCGGAAGGTCTCCTGGCTACCCGGACCACCAAGTCCGGACCAGGGCGGCCGAATTGTCTACCTTGATTGCAAGACATATAGTCGCCGCTAATCAAGTACGAGTTCAACGCAAGTAACCGGGACCTCTACTCCGAGGCATGGCCTCCTCGCTGAAGAGTCTCTTTAAGGCAGACAACCTCCAGAATGGCGCGCTCTCAGCCTTCTCTCTTCGAAGACGTCCCGGAACCAACGGTTCAGCCGGAACCGCTGTCATTCGAAAACCAACTCAGGGAATTTCGCTGGGAGGGGAAGCCGACAGACGTGGTCGTGACGACCGTCGAAGTCGATGGTCGGGCCCGAGGGGTGACCACCTTCGTCAACGAGTTCTGGACCAGCCGGCAACGAGCCGCGCATTCGCTGCACGAGGTGTCGTACCGCGCCTGCTTCAAACCGCAGCTGCCGCGTTTCTTTATCGAGCGTCTTACTCTGCCTGGCGACACCGTCTACGACCCCTTCATGGGAAGGGGCACGACGTTGCTCGAAGCCGCGCTGCTGGGGCGAGTGCCGGTCGGCTGCGACATCAACCCATTGAGCCAGGTACTGGTCGGACCCCGGCTACAGCCGCCTTCACTCGACGTCGTGCGAGAGCGGCTCTCGACGGTTGAGTGGACGAGCGACGCCGCGCTGCCCGAGGAGCTGCTGACGTTCTACCACCCCGACACTCTGCGCGAGATACTCGCGCTGAAGATGTACTTGGTTCACAGGTTCGCGAGTGGGCCGCTCGATGCGGTTGATGGCTGGATTCGGATGGTGGCCGTGAACCGGCTGACCGGTCATTCGCCGGGATTTTTTTCGGTGTATACGTTGCCGCCCAATCAGGCCGCGTCCGTCGTTGCGCAGACGAAGATCAACGCCGACCGCAATCAGGTGCCGCCCCGTCGCAGTGTTCCCGCGCTCATCCTGAAGAAATCGCGTTCGTTGCTGAGTGATGCCGACGAGTCGTCGAGTCGCGCGCTCGCGAGTGTCGCAGGTCGGCATCGGCTCTTCACCGAGTCGGCCGCCACGACGCCGGAGATCGCCGCCTCGTCGGTCGACCTGGTGGTGACGTCCCCGCCCTTTCTCGATGTCGTCAACTACGCGGGCGACAACTGGCTGCGGTGTTGGTTTTGCGGCATCGACCCGAGCGACATGAAACTCACCGTGCCCAAGAAGATTCAGGACTGGCGCACGGCGATGACCGCCGTGTTCGCTGAGTTGGCGCGCGTGGTGCGGCCTGGCGGGCACGTGGCGTTCGAGGTCGGTGAAGTGCGGGGGGGGCGCGTGCGACTCGAAGAGCACGTCATCCCGTGCGGGATCGCCGCGGGACTCGAGCCCGTCCTCGTGCTGATCAACGCGCAAGAGTTCACGAAGACGGCCGCGTGCTGGGGCGTGGATAACAACCGCAAAGGCACCAACACCAACCGGATCGTGCTCTTCCGAAAGTCCTGATTGTTGTAGAGGCCACGTCCTGCTGTTTCGAGTCGGCCTCCTGCAGTAACATCCAGTCGGCAGCAGTCGACACGTCCCGCTTCGCAGTGCAGCCGGCTTCTCGACGTCTGAAGGTCGAGCTCTCTGATTGTCGTCAATGCAAGTTCAAAGGGGACTCCGATGATGAACCGTGTGAGCTGGATGGGTGTGCTGGCAGCGCTTGCGCTGGCGACCACTGCCGTCACCGCGCAGGTGGCCCCGCCCGGCTCGGGCTCAAAGACCTGGATGGGCAGAGCCGGCGAGTTCGAGGACTACATGCGCACCGCGGCCATCACGAAGACGACGGCACTGTCGATCGGCGTGACGAAATCGCAGCGGGCGTTCTTCGCCCCCGGCGGCCCGGTGGAGTCGGTGGCCTGGAAGATCCTTCCTCCCCGCATGCGCAACGGCTACATGGAAAGCTACAAATCCGAGATTGCCGCCTACGAGCTCGACAAGATCCTCGAACTGGGCATGGTCCCGCCCAAGGTGGAACGCAAGGTCGGCGACGACGTGGGCGTCGCCATCATGTGGGTGGCGCCGGCGACGAGCTTCAAGGAGTCGGGCGGTGTGCCCAAGGTCCCAGCCATCCACCAGGCGAGGTGGTCTGCGCAACTGACCAGAGCCAAGATGTTCCACAACCTCATCGGCGACATCGACCCGAACCTCGGGAACTGGCTGGTCGATCCCGAGTGGAACCTGATCCTCATCGACCATTCCCGCGCGCTGACGAAGACGAAAACCCTCGTGCACAAGATGCTGGCGCGCGACGACGCGTTGTGGGCGCGCATGATGGCCCTCACGGAAGCATCGCTGACCTCGGCCGTGGGCCGATGGCTTGGTGCGGACGAAATCCGCGCCCTGCTCGAGCGTCGGGCGAAGATGCGGACGGAACTGGAGAAGCTG
>JANORI010000510.1:0-1777 GCA_031415235.1 Acidobacteriota bacterium
CGAGAACATGGTCTGGGTCATGTCCCACACGCGCGCCGTCATCTTCGCGAAGAACGCTTCCTCGTCGGGCAGGCGCGACGCAATCAGCTCGAGCGGCAGCGATTCGGCATCGCGGAACTTCGCCGTCCAGGTGGCGCCGAGCGCCTCGGTCATGCCCTGCAGCTCGCCGCTCGACAGGCCGTCGGTGAAGGCAAACGTCTTCGAGCGGTTGATGCCGATCACGCGCGGCTTCCGCTCCTCGATCACCTGCACGAGCGCCTGCCACTGTTCGTCGCCCCACAGCTCGGCCTGCCGTCCGCCCACGGCCGCCGTCACCGCCTTGGTCGAGGTGCGCGCCTGGAACACGCCGCCCTGCGACGTGCCGCCGAGCGCGATCCGTTCCACGCACTTGGCTGTCACCGGCGTCTGGGCCGCGGCACAGGTGTCGAAGAACACATAGATGGTGCGGCGGCGGGCGAAGAACGTCTCGGGCGCGGTGATCGACGAGAACACCGGATCTTCGTTGTACTCGCGCATCGGCACGACCCACATGTCGATGCCGTGCTGGCGCATCAGCGCCGGCAGGAAGGTGTCGAGCCGGGCCTTCAGCCACGCCTGTTGCATTGCGGCCTGCTCGCGCAGCGTGCCGAAGGGACGGTCGGCCGAGGGCAGGCCAGCGGGCGCGATCTGAGCCTGCGCCAGAAACGGCAGCCCGGCGGCGATCAGGGTGAGCAGCGTGAGGAACGCGTGACGAACAACGGTCGATGACATCGGGAATCCTTCTCGGATGGCAGCGGGCTACTGGCGTTCGACGCGCAGCGTGATCGCCGAAGCACGCGCCGTGCTGCGATAGACGCGCTGGGTCGCGATCTGGAAATCCTCGGGCCGCGTCTTCGGGATGTCGCCGAATACCTGCGGATTGCGGTCGGTGAGCGGGAACCACGAGCTCTGGATCTGCACCATCAGCCGGTGGCCACGGCGGAACGTGTGCGCCACGTCGGGCAACTCGAAGCGGATGCGGTCCGGTTGGTTCGGTACGAACGGTACCGGCTTCTCGAAGCTCTGACGGAACTTGCCGCGGAATGGCTCGCCGCGCACGAGTTGCTGGTAGCCGCCCATGCGCACGCGGTTGGCCGGCTCCGGCTGCGGACCCTTCCAGTCGGGCGTGGGGTAGTCGCTGGGGAAGACGTCGATCACCTTCACGACGAAGTCGGAGTCGGTGCCTGACGTGGACACGTGCAGGTCCACGCCAATCGGGCCGAGCACGGTGAGGTCGTCGTCGAGCACCGGCGTCTGGTAGACGAGCACGTCGGGCCGCGTCGCGGCGAAGCGCTGATCTTCGGTCATGTAGTCGCGCTGCATGCCCATCTGCACGTGGCCCACGTAGGGCACGGGCTTATTGGGATCGCTCAGGTACTGGTCGTAGGCCTCGGCCTCGGCCGGTGCGGTGCCGGAGATGCCGCCGCTTGCCTGCAGATACATCGTCTGTAGCGTGCTGGCCGGGGGCCAGGCGGCGAACGTGCGCCACCGGTTGGTGCCGGTCTCGAACATCGTGGCCACGGCGACCGGCTCGAGCGTCTTGTCTTTCAGGTGCTGCATGAAGAACGGGAACTCGACGTGTTCGCGATACCACGCCGACGGCTCGGCGCCGAAGTCGAGATTGCCCACGACGCGGCCATCGCCGCGCGCCCACGAGCCGTGCGTCCACGGGCCCATCACGAGATGGTTCTTCGTGGCGGCGCTGTCAGCCTTCAGCGTCTTATGGGTGAGCAGCGGCCCGGCGATGTCTTCCGCGTCG
>JANORI010000511.1:0-14826 GCA_031415235.1 Acidobacteriota bacterium
AGTACGTGACCGACGAGCAGGGGCGCAAGATTGCCGTGCAAATCGACCTGCGCAAGCATCGGAGCCTGTGGGAGGACATCGCCGATGTGCTGGTCTCCCGGTCGCGACGAGGCGAGAAGCGCGTGCCGTTGGCCGCGGTCAAGGCCCGACTCGTATGCCCTTGCCAGGAGCGCTGAGAAGGAACTGCAGCGACTACCGAGCGCGCTGGTGACCCGCATCGTTCCCCGCCTGGAGCAACTCGCGACTGAGCCTCGTCCGCCGGGCTGCAAGAAGCTCAGGGGTGGTGACAAGGAGTGGCGCATTCGCATTGGGGATTACCGCGTCGTCTACCAGATCGACGACGACGCGCGCGCTGTTGACGTGACCCGTATCGCGCACCGCAGCGAGGTCTACGACTAACGATCGGTCGCCAAGGGTTTAGGAACCACCCTGCAGCGGACCGTCGGCACCGCCATGTCACCGCGCCAACTCATCCGCCAGCCCGCGCCGAATTCTGGCGCTGCCTCCACGTCCCCCACCTCGCCCCGACCACGACAGCGAGAATCCCGCCTTGGCCTTCGACGCGGCGTGCACACCGCGGTAGTGCGGCGTCATGACCTCCACATCCAGGATCTGGTCTCGTCCCTCGTGGGTGTACTCGATGCGCGCGTCCGGGAACATCACGTGTCCTTGCTCATCGCAGGGGAGCTGGTGCTCGTCTGTCCAGCGCCGAATCTCGTCGGTGTCGCGGTCCGGTCTGCCGTCCGAGTCGCCCCGGCCGCGATTCCGTTCCTGCAGGAACTCCTGATACTCGGCCTTGAGGTCGTTCTCGAGCACGACGCGCCGAATCTCCGCGCCGGCCTCGTGAAGGCGTTCTGCTTCGTCAAGGTACGAGTATTCCGGTCCATCGTGAACACTCATTCCGTTTCAACGTGAACACCGATTCCGCTGATGCTGCACGGCGGCATAGCGGGACAAGGCTCGCCCGGCCGGCTACAGGACTGCTTCCAGCCCCTTATCCGCAATCACGTTTAGCAGCTTGAGGGCCGGCCCGGCCGGCCGCGTGCGGCGTGAAGTGTGCCGCCGTCTGGGAACGGTGCAGGGTCGAACATCTCGAGTTGTTCCGGCCGGACTCGGCTCCGGGCGGCTACGGGCCCCGGGCTGGCGGGCAAAACCATTCGCAGCGCATAATTGGACCAGGAGCTACCACGATGTCGCCGACAAGAACCGTCACCCTGACCAATGAACTTTACGACCAGGCGTCGCGGGAAGCGGCGGCCGAGGGGAAGACCACCGACGACATCACACGGGACGCCCTGACGGCGTACCTTGCGTTGCGTCGGCTGGAGCGCCTTCAGGAGTACGGCCAGCAGCGGGCTGACGAACTCGGCGTGACCGAGGCCGACGTCCCCCGGCTCATCGCCGAGACGCGTAGGGAATCCCGCCAGTAGTGGCCGTACGAACGGTCGTCCTCGACGCCAACATCTACGTGTCGGCGCTCGCGTTCGGCGGCAAGCCGAAACGTGCCTTCCAACTCGGAATCACACGCCGCGTCGATGTGGCGATTTCCAATCCGATTCGCGCCGAAGTCCTGCGTACGCTGCGCGACAAGTTCCGCTGGTCCGAAGAGCGCCTCACTGAGGCCAGTGCCTTGATCGGCAGCGCGGCCACAACCGTTGTTCCCACCGTGACCCTGCACGCCGTCGAGAGAGACCCGGACGATGACCGCGTGCTGGAGTGCGCCATCAGCGCCAAGGCCGACTTGATCGTGACCGGAGATTCGGACCTCCTCGATCTCGGCGAGTACGAAGGCATCGAGATCATCCAAGTGGCCGAGTTCCTGAATCGCATCGGGGATCCGGACCAGCCCTGATTCGACGGCGACACCGCACCCCGCCGACGCTCCGATAGTTGCCGATGAGGTCGTGCACCGGGGCGCCGCCTGGACCGGCGCTTCCTGCGATCATGCCCGTCACCGCCAACAGCGCTGCGCGCCCGACGATTACGGTGATCACCAACTGGTTCGACGAACTGCGGGCGCGGACGGGAGGGAAGTGAAGGCGGTCCGTGTGGCGACGGCCCCAAACGAGCGTTACCGCCCGCCCGGCACGAGCGAGGGCCAGTTCAGGAGGACACCGAGCGACAGGTCCTTCTCGTCGCCCGCCGTCTGCGCACGCTGCCGGCACCAACGGCAGTCAACGACATTCCGCTGCTCACACAGCTGAGGGGGCCAGGAGCGTAACTCCTAGAAGATCCCTAGCGCTCCCTTAGGACTCGCCGCCGGGCTCGCCGCCACAATGTGCATCGTCCGACCGTCGCCTCGGGAGCTCCTCCCAGCTCCACGCGGAATAGTGGCGGTCGCGCCGGAGAGTCTATGAAGTGAGGCTCCTCGTACGCCCAGGGTTCGCGTTTCGCGTCCGTCGTCAACCGTGCTCTCGACTCGCCACTGGAGGTCTCCCGTGAAGCTCGTCTCCTCACTGCTCCCGCTCGTTGCACTCACCCTGTCATCGCTCGCGACCCCGGCTCCCGCCAGCGCATAGCCCGCCGGCGGTCCTGCGGCCACCACCCGCTACCAGGTCACCGTCGTCCGCATCAAGGCTGACATGATCACCGAATGGCAAGACCTGCAGCGAACCGAGGTCGTCCCGGCGTTGAAGAAGGCCGGCATCAAGGAGCGCCAGGTGTGGGCGAACTCCGTCGGCAACGGCTTCGAGTTCACGGTGCTGACGCCCTTCGAGAAGTGGGCACTGATGGACGGGCCGGGCCCGCTGGTGACGGCGCTGGGCGCCGAGGGCGCTGCACGCCTCAACGCCAATCTCCGCCGGTGCATCGAGGTCACGCGCACGTTCATGACCAATCGGATTGACAATCTCAACATCGCGCCGGGCAACGCGCTGGTGATGCGCACCGTGGTGCGGCGTATCCAGCCGGGCAAGATGCAGGAGTATCAGGGAATCTACCGGGCCGAGGTGTTCCCGGGGCTCCAGAAGGCCAAGGCTGCCGGCACGATCGCGGGCTCGACGTTTGCGGTCCGTGGCATTGGCGCGCAGGCGGGCGAGTTCACGACGACCGAGTACTTCAACAAGTTCGCTGACCTCGATGCCGGCAGCCCGCTCGTGGCAGCGATTGGACAGGACGCCGTGGACAAGATCAACGCCAAGGCCAATCTGCTCGCGACGACGGTGCAGACCATCGTTCGCCGCCGTGTTGCCGACCTGAGTTTCTAGACGAGAACTCGTGGAGCGTCGCAACCGAACTCTGGACCCACGTGCGCTCGAGCGGGACGGCGGCGCTGTTCTGCGGCGTCACGTCGGCGGCGCAGAGCCCGATGTTTTCTCCCGATGGCCGATGGGTGGCGTATGCGGCGAGCGGCGACCAGGGCCCGCTCGGGCTCTACGTGCCCACCCTTCCCCGCGTGCGGCGTGAAGTATCAGTTGCCCATACCCACCGGCTCTCCCGCGCTGACCCTTCCGGTCTGGTCTCCCGATGGGACGGGTAGGTGGGGCTTTCGGACGATAGTAAACATGAGCCGGGCCCCCCAGACCCTGCTAAAGTGTTCTATCGTCCTCGCGGCTAACGGCCGGTTCATTCCGCCAGGGGTGTAGAGTAAGACCCTGGCTGCATCGTGCTCGACTGGCGAGCCTTGCTCCCGAAGTATGCGGCCCCTCGTAGAATAGCCACCAATGGCCACGTCGCCGCAGTATCCGAGCGTGAGCGCGTCCCTTCTCGGCGACATCGTCCGCCGTCTCCGCGCCGCCGGGTCGCCACAGCGCATCGTGTTGTTCGGTTCACATGCGCGCGGAACGGCGAGGCCGGACAGCGACCTCGACCTGCTCATCGTCGAGGAGTCGACGCTGCCACGATACCGGCGGGCACCCCGCTACCTACGGTCGCTGGTCGGTGTGTTTCCCGCCAAGGATGTCATCGTGTGGACACCCGAGGAGATCGATGCGTGGCGCAACGTACCCAACGCCTTCATCACCACGGTGCTCCGTGAAGGGCGGACGTTGTATGAACGATAGGCGGAGCCATGCACGGGGCTGGCTCGCCAAAGCCGCCAGCGATCTGACGGCCGCACGCCGACTTGTCTCGGCTGGCGAGTCGTACGACGCGGCGTGTTTCCACGCCCAGCAAGCCGCTGAGAAAGCGCTCAAGGCGATTCTCGCCCTCGACGAGGCGTCGATTCCCCGCACCCACAACCTCGAAGACCTGCACGCGCAGTGCCTGCTCCTCTCACTGCCAGGCTTGGCGAACGACCTTGCCTCGTTGGATGTCGCGGAGCTGACGCCATTCGCCGTCGAACTGCGTTACGACATGGAGTTCTGGCCGGAACGAAGCGTCGCCGAGGAGGCGGTCGTCCTCGCCGAGCGCGTGTTCCACATTGCACAAGCGCAGGTGGTCGGCGCGACGAGACCAGCGTCAGATGATGGCGACGACGGGTGACCGTACAGTGCCTATCGCCGACGGAGTTCGTGAAAGAGATGCGCGTCGCGGCGGCCCTGCTTTGGTACTCGCGTGGCGAGGTTTCGCAGGCGAAGGCTGCAGAGATCGCCGGCACGAGCCGCGCGGAGTTCATCGACGAGCGCGCTCATCGACGCATCTCCGCCGTGCAGGTCACGGCCGAGGAGCTACAGGACGAGATCCACTGTGAGTGAGGTGTGGGTTGTCAACGCCTCATCACTCATTCTGCTTGCTCGCGTCGACCGGCTCGACCTGATCGAACGCCTCGCTCCAGGCGTCGCCGTTCCGGACCTTGACGCCCTGCACCTTGTGTTCCGCGACGAGCCGCTTCCACTGGTCCAGGGCTGGCCCTTGTAGGCAACCGCAAACTCGACGTTGACCGCGCCGTTGTCCAGCCGCAGATGCCGGCGCTCGGCCATCACCCCACTCGACGGGCTGTGACTCGGCGTTGGCGCGGCTTCGCACCGAGGAGTTCACGCGCCAGTTGGTCGGCGTCCGCCATCGATAGGCTCCCGGAGCGCCGGCCGTCGGCGATGGCTTGGGCAACGATCTCGTTGCCGAGTGGCTCTCGTGGGCGTCCCGGATCGTCCGCGCCGGCGTCGTCACGGGGACACATTGGACGCGCACGATGTCGGCCGCATCGAGGTCCGCGTAGTGGATGGCGAGGACCCTCGGGATCTCCCGGCGGAGACGGATCGTGCTCGGCAGTGTCATGTGGATCTTCGCCGGGTTCACGTCAGACAGCCCGTGGACGGCCAGCGCCGATTGGTGGGAGATGACACCGACGACGTCGGGCCGTCGAACCTGCGGCCAGAGGGCAGCTTCCATGTAGTGGCCGAGCGGTGAGACCAGAAACCGCGTGAACCGGATCACGGGAACGACCAGGGCTTCATTCGCAGAGTGCCGCTCGAAGGCGCGTGCCATCGAGGTTTCGAGGGAGCGCGACAGTGCGCAGGGATGACGGCTACGCGGCGTCTTCCGTCTCGGCCAATTTGATCGGCACTTCGACCCCGTCGGCGAACCTCGCGGCCAGCACCAGTTCGCCGTTCATCGCCTCGATGAACTTCTTCAGTGTGCCGATGTACAGCTCGCTCCGACGCTCCATCTTCGACACCTCGGCTTGGCTGACGCCGAGCAGTTCGGCCATGGCTTCCTGGGTCAGCCCCCGCGCCTTTCGGAGCTGCGAGAGATGAAGCTCTTCGGACAGGCGACGGGCTTCGGCTTCGATCTGTGCGCGGGTTCCCGGCTTCACTCGCGACTTGATGTCGGCCCACGTGTGGCGCTTCATATCCTGCCAAGCCATGGCTGAATATGCCATGAGATGACTTATGCGTCAAAGGTTTATAGCTTGGACTGGTGTCGCGGGCGGGCGGGAGGGAAGTGAAGGCGGTCCGTGTGGCCGCGGCGCCAAACGAGCGTTACCGCCCGCCCGGCACGAGCGAGGGCCAGTTCAGGAGCACGCCGAGCGATAGGCTCTGCTCGTCGCCCGCCGTCTCCAGAAACAGGAACTTCGTGCCGCTCGGGTGCGGGGCGTACTGCTCGAGGCTTGGGGAGACCGAGCCGAGCCTCGGCCGCACGAGCTCGACGGGGTCGCTTGTGTTGAACGTCCCGCCGGACACCAACACCTTCACGGCGTTCAACGCGCCCTCGGCGGTGAGGTAATACAACTCGCCGCCGTCGGCTCGCCATGTCGGCTGACTCCCGCCGGCGCGCGAGACTGAGTACCTCTGCCCGGTCGGGGGGAAGGGCGTCACGTACACCTCGTACCGGCCTGACTCGTTGGCGTTGTACGCGATCCACTTTCCGTCGGGTGACATCTGCGCCTGGTCCACGATGCCGCTGAGCGTGCGGGCAGCGACCACAGGCTCGCCGGCCGGCGTGCCGGACGCGTCCATCTGGCGAGCCATCAGGACGGGCACGCCCGGCTCGTGAAACAGCAGCCACTTGCCGTCTCGCGACCAGTCGTCCATCGCGAAAGAGCGACCGTCGCCCTTCCACACCGGCACGGGCGTGTCCGCCGCCACACCGGCGCGGAAGGGGCCGCGTGAGTTGTCTCGGGTCGAGCCGAAAATCACCGTCGTGCCATCCGCAGACCAGCGCGGATCGGTGTCAGTCGCCCCCACGGTGATCCGTGCCACCGTCCCCTGGTCCGCATCGATCTGCCAGAGGTTTTGGCCAACCGCACTCGATCCAGACGGCCGAGCGGTCACGATCCGCCGCCCATCGGGCGACAAGTCGAACGTGGGGTACCGCCCGTACCTCCCGGCCTCGCCCACAGTGGCCTGAGGACGACCGTCGCGGCCGTACCAGCGGAACTGCACAAGGCGATTCGACGGCTCGGAGAACACGAGCGTGCCAGTGGCCGATGCGCTCTCCGAACGACCCTGGAGGAGGACGCCCCCGACCTCGGCGACGAGTTGGGTCGCTTCACCCACGAGCGCAAGAGGATCGTATCTGATGCCCTGGACGTAGAGCGCGTCAGCCCGGCGGAAGATGAGGCGGTCTTCGCCCGCCCACACGATGCTGGTGTCCGGAACATCGAGCATCACGCGCGTGTCCGAATCGAGCGACCCAAGAACGACCACGGATGCGAGGGCTGCGCCGCGGAGCGATTGATACAGGAATCGTCGGCCGTCAGGCAGAAAGACCGGTTGGACCTGCGCCACTTCGTTCGCCGCGTTGTCAAAGGCGCCCATCGGCTCCGGCGTCCCTCCGTTCTCCGACAGGCGATGCAGCGGCTGACCCAGCATAGTGAGCAGGATGGTCCCGTCTCGACCCCACACAGGCGTGCGGAACGGTTGTGCCACCGTGGCGATTGGACGCACCGAAGACGTCGCCAGGTCGAAGCGCTTCAAAGTGCGATCGGCGACAAAGCCGATCGAGCGGCTGTCTGGCGACCAGAACGGAGAAGAGCCGTTCTCAGTCCCGGCCAGCGGCACCGTGTCGGTGGCATCAAGGCGCCGCAGACGCAACCGCGTGTCCTTGGCGGGCGCGACTTGAATGACGATCGCCTGACCATCGGGCGACACGCCGCCGCTGCTGGTAAGTGCCGCTTCCGAGGCGTCGAGCGTCAGGCTGAACCGCGACGCCGGCGGCGCTGATGAAATGGCGGGCGAGCGCCACGCGGCGAGTCCGGCGGCCACGAGGCCGGCGATCGCAAGGCCCCAGGCCGCGACTTCTCGCCACAAGGGGCGCGAGCGCGGTCGCTCGCTCGCGCCTGACAACGCCGCGGTCGTCTCGAACGCGCCCTCGAGCGCCAGCGATACGTCGCCGATATCGCGGACGCGCTGCTTGCGATCCTTCTGCAGGCAGCGCCGCATGACCGTGACGACCGCCGCGGGCACCGTGGCGGGCACCGCCGTCCAGTTGGGCTCGACGCGCACCACGGCCGCCAGCGTGTCGGTGAGGTCCTCACCCGGGAAGGCCCGCTGGCCCGTGAGCATCTCGAACAGCACCGCGCCAAACGCCCAGATGTCGGCCCGCTTGTCGACGATCTTTCCCTTGGCCTGCTCCGGCGCCATGTAGGCGGCGGTGCCGAGAATCATCCCCGCCTGCGTCATCGCGGGCGACGTGATGGTGGGCGAGTTCATCGCCTCAGGGCTCGACGCGGCGGCCGGGGCCATCGCCTTCGCCAAACCGAAGTCCAGTACCTTCACGGTGCCATCGGGCCGCACCTTGATGTTGGCGGGCTTCAAATCGCGGTGGATGATGCCCTGCTCGTGCGCGGCTTCGAGCGCTTCCGCGATCTGCTTCGCGATCGGCAGGGCTTCGTCGAACGGGATCGCGCCTTTCTTGATCCGCTGGGAGAGGTCGTCGCCTTCGACCAGTTCCATTACCAGCGCATGCAGCCCTGACGATTTCTCGAACCCGTAGATCGCGGCGATGTGGGGATGATTGAGCGATGCCAGCGTCTTGGCCTCGCGCTCGAAGCGGGCCAGGCGGTCCGGGTCAGCGGCGAACGCCTCTGGCAGAATCTTGATGGCGACCTGCCGGCTCAACGTCGTGTCCGTGGCGCGATAGACGGCGCCCATCCCGCCCTCGCCGATCTGGGCGGTTATCTCATAGACGCCGAGTCGGGAGCCGGGGGTCAAGGACATGACATCTCCAAAGTGCCTATGGGCGCGTACGGTGCCTGAGGTGCCAAGGGGGAGTGCCGGGTGTCCACGTCTGAGCGCCTTGTGCCAAGCCGCACCGACCCATAGGCACCCGAGGCACCCTATTGGTTCCCCGGCGCGATCGTGCGCAGGTAGTCGAAGAAGTTGAAGACGAACACGAGGTGGTCCGGCTCCGAGGACACGACCGTCGCGACCCGCTTGCCGTCCGGATGCAGATCGTACCCGCGATTCTCGACGCCCAGAATGCTCGTCGGCGACCAGATCTGCGGCGTGTCGGCGCGGAACGACTCGCCGACGACGACGTACGGCGCGGCGATGATCTGGCCTTGATTCAGAAACAGCAGCTCGGGCGCCGTGGCCGACCACCGCGGATTGAGGCCGCCGGTCGTGGAGATGCGCCATGGGCCACCGGGGCCGGGGAACGGGCGCACGTACACGTCGCCGGCGCCGCCGGCCTCATTGGAGGTGTACGCGATCCAGCGACCGTCCGGCGAGAACATCGACAAGCCTTCGTTGGCCGGCGTGCTCAGAAACGCCGTGGGCGTACCGGGCGTCCAGCCGCGCGTGGCGTCCCCCTCCATGGGCAGGATCATCAGGTCGTTGCCGGTGCCGGGGCGACTGGCGCGGAAAGCGAGGAATCTGCCGCTCGGGTGCCACGACCACGGCCGCTGGTCTTCCGGGCTGTCGGTCAGCCGCGTGACCTCGCCCGTGCCGTCGGTGTTCACCCCATACAGATTGTAGGTGCCGGACTTGGCGCGGTCCGACGCAAACACGAGGCGCCGGCCGTCGGGCGTCCAGACCGGGTCGCGATCGTCGGCGGGATCGAAGGTCAATTGCGTCAGCGTGTCTCGCGCCCACTCGTACACCCAGAGGTCGCGCTCTCCCCGCGACGAGTTTTCCGACGGCGTCCTGGGCGTGCCGTCGAAGATCTCGACCGCCAGTTTCTGGCCGTCCGGCGAGAACCGCGGATTGAACCAGTCGGCGTTTGCCGCACGCAGCACCGCCGTCTTGCCGTCGCGCGTCAGCCAGTCGATCGGACGCGCGGCCGTCGCGACCGTACCGGGCACATACACGAGCGTGCCCTCCGACGACACCGCCAGTTGCGCAGCGCCGGTGCCCGGTCTCGCGGCGACGCCCTCGATCGCCGGCACCGCCTGGCCGACTGGCTCGAGGCGAGTAAGGTCGAACCGCACCGCGAAGAGCGTCCCCTGTTGCAGGTAGATCAGATGGCCACCGTCGCGCTGCGACGAGCCACGCCCGCTCGGCACGTACCGGCCGTAGTACCCGCCCCGAACGACCATCTTCGGAGCCCCGCCCGCCTTCGCCGAGGCTTCGGCGGACAAGCCCGACAGCGGGGCGACGACCACGTTGGCCTCGTCCCAGTTGTTGTCTCCAGTCCCCTGCGACGAGTGCTCGCTGAAGAGCACCGCCTGACCGCCCGGCAGCGCCTGCGGCCACCGCTGCGTGGTGGCGCCTGGGCTGAGCGCGCCGACGGCCGTCGGTGTGCCACCGGCCGCCGAGACGCGCAGCAGCGTCGTGTTGGCTGCGCCCGTCGAGAAGAGGATCGTGTCGTCGTCGGTCCACGTGCCGCCGCGGAACTGTAGCGCGTCGCAGAGCGTAACCGCGGCGCCGCCGGTCACCGAGACTTTCTTCAGCGCGCCGCCGGCGAAGAACGCGAGCCACTGGCCGTCCGGCGAGAAGAACGGACTCTCAGCGCCCCCGGTGCCGGCGAGCGCGGCGGCCTGCAACTGGTCGAGCGTGCGGATGAAGAGCCGCGTCTGGCCCGCCTGCCGCGCGACAAACGCGAGCGTCGTGCCGTCCGGCGACAGAATCGTCGTCGTACCGACGCTGGTCGCTGCGAGCGAGGCGTCGGCGCCGATGCTGGCGAGCAGCGTACGCGGCGCGGGCGCGGGTGCCGATTGCCAGGGCGCCGATAGCACGAGCGCCGCGATCAGGGCCACGCCGAAGGTGCCGGCGACCGCCCACGGCAGCGCGCGCGCCACGACCGAGCGTGGTGCGGCCGCGGCGAGCGGCGTCGTCTGCGGCGCCGTCGTCTCGAACGCGCCCTCGAGGGCCAGGCGCACGTCGCGGATGTCACCCACGCGCTGCTTCGGGTCCTTGTGCAGGCACCGCTTGAGGTAGACAACGAGGGCGGACGGCAAGCCCACGGGCAGCAGCGTCCAGTTCGGTTCGGCACGCACCACCGCCGCCAGCGTGTCGGTGAGGTCCTCGCCAGGGAAGGCCCGCGTCCCCGTGAGCATCTCGAACAGCACCGCGCCAAACGCCCAGATGTCGGCACGCCGGTCCACGATCTTTCCGCGCGCCTGCTCGGGCGCCATGTAGGCGGCCGTGCCAAGGATCATCCCCGCCTGTGTCATCGCCGGGGTCGTAATGGTGGGGGACTGCGACACGTTCGGCGACGACCCCACGGGCGGGTCCATTGCCTTGGCGAGACCGAAGTCCAGCACCTTCACCGTGCCGTCACTTCGCACCTTGATGTTCGCGGGCTTGAGATCGCGGTGAACGATTCCCTGCTCGTGCGCCGCTTCCAGTGCCTCGGCGATCTGCTTCGCGATCGGCAACACCTCGTCGAGCGGGATCGCGCCTCTCTTGATG
This sequence comes from Acidobacteriota bacterium, assembly GCA_031415235.1. Classification (GTDB taxonomy): domain Bacteria; phylum Acidobacteriota; class Vicinamibacteria; order Vicinamibacterales; family UBA2999; genus CADEFD01. Next base: position 11,172 of record JANORI010000511.1, read on the forward strand.
CGCTGCGAGAGGTCGTCGCCCTCGACCAGTTCCATCACGAGGGCAGTGATCCCGTTGCTCTCTTCGAGGCCGTAGATCGCGGCGATGTGCGGATGGTTCAGTGCGGCGAGGGTCTTCGCTTCCCGCGTGAAGCGCGCCACGCGGTCGGCATCGTGCGCGAACGCCTCGGGCAGGATCTTGATCGCGACATCGCGATCCAGCTTGGTGTCGCGGGCACGGAACACCTGCCCCATGCCCCCTTCGCCGAGCGGCGTCGTGACTTCGTAGACGCCGAGGCGCGTTCCGGTTGTGATGGTCAAGCGCTGGCGATTATACGTTCGGGCCGCTCCGGCTGTCGTCATGCGCGTTCTGTCCGCAAGGGGGAAAATCCGTCCAGAAGGTGGCCGCCTATCCTCGCGCCCGAAGGAACGCGGGGATCATCGGTTGGCCAGAGCGTCCAGCAGTTCGGCCAGGCCGACGGCCTTGACGCCCGGCAGCAGCGCTGTTGTCACCGCGGCCGCCGCGCTCGGCTGATGGACGACGAACCCCTTGACGGAATAGCGGCCTGCTGCCAGGGTTAGTCTGGCGATTGGTCCGGCATCCCTGGGCATCACAGTGCGGCCGGCCTTGCACTCGACCAGCGCCAGTTGCCCGTTCCCGCGCGGGACGACAAAGTCGATCTCGAGGCCCTGCTGATCGCGGAAAAAATACAGCTCCCTGGCCCGCCCGGCGTTCAACTGCTGCTTGACGATCTCGGAAGCCACAAAGCCCTCCCAGATGGCGCCGAGGAAGGGCGATCGGCGCAGCGCCACTTCTGAGTCGATCCCGAGCAGGTGGCAGACCAGTCCCGAATCGACGAAATACATCTTGGGCGACTTGATGAGGCGCTTGCCGAAATTCTCGAAGAAGGGTGGCACCACGAGGAGTTGTCCGGTGACCTCCAGAATGTTCAGCCACTCGGTGATGGCATGCACGGACACGCCGAGGGGGGCGGCGAGGTCGGTCTTGTTGAGAATCTGGCCGCACCGGCTGGCGAGCAACGCCAGGAACTTACGGAACGTGGCGAGATCGCGAATCGAGCTGATGGCGCGGACATCACGCTCCAGGTAGGTCTGGAGGTACGACTGGAACCATAGGGGCCGAACCGACGGGCGGACCAGCACCTCGGGAAAGCCACCCCGGAACATGGCGACCTTGTTCGTCTCACGGGTGGAGAGCGGCAACAGCTGAAGCAGGGCCGCGCGCCCGGCCATCGACTCCGTCACGCCCTTCATCAACCCCGCTTCCTGAGAGCCGGTGAACAGCCACTGACCCTTGCGCCCGGGAGCCGCGTCGATCAGGGCCCGCACATGGTTGAACAGCTGGGGCGCATTCTGAACCTCGTCCAGAATCACCGGCCGCTCGAGTTCGCTCAGAAACCCGTCGGGGTCGCTGCGGACCCGGGCGACCACCACCGGATCCTCCAACAGCACGTAGGTGGCCCGCGGAAACAGGTGGCGGAGCAGGGTGGTCTTGCCCGCCCGTCGCGGTCCGGTGAGGATCAAGGACGAGAAGCCGCGAGCAGCGTGCAGGACCAGTCGGTCGAGTTGACGGTCGATGTGCGGCATGTGAGTAATCTAATCTGTCAGGGAAGATAACTCAAGGCCAGGCTGAACTGGTTGGCATAACCCTGGGGCATGCCGCTCGTTCTCGTCGGCTCGCCACGTCGGTGACACCGACGCCAACCCTCCGCTGCGCAACGCCCCGCCTTCCTCGCGAAGCTCGTAGCTCGTCACAGGCGGTCGCAGCTCGCCGTGGCGCGGGTCGAGCGGCTTGTCGAACGTGTCGCGAAGGTCGTTGGCCGGGATGACGCGGAAGGCGTGGTCTTCGCAGCTCCAACGTTGATCGCGGCGGCGTGTTAAATAACATTCACTTAGATATGAGTGGTAGTATTAATACACCATGGCCGAACCCGTGCGTTCGAAACCGTACCCGACTCTGCGAAAGCGTCTCTTCAGGCTGCGGGAGGCCGTTGATTCTGGCTACCATCCCGAAGCCGTCCGGAGGCTGGCGGGGCAGGGCCAGCTCGTCCGAGTTGGTCGAGGACTGTACGCAGCATCAACGGCTGTGCCTACCGAGCACCACACTCTGGCGGCGGTCTCCGCACGTGTTCCAAAGGGGACAGTGAGTCTGCTGACGGCGCTGCGGTTCCACGGCCTTGGCACCCAGAATCCTCGCGAGGTGTGGATAGCGGTCGACCGCCGCGCCGGCATCCCGAAGATCGACTTCACGCCGGTGCGCGTCGTGAGGACTTCGGGTGTCGCACTCACGACGGGTATCGACGAACACAACATCGAAGGCGTCCCCGTTCGCATCACGAGCCCCGCCAGAACCGTCGTGGACTGCTTCAAGTTCCGCAACAAGATCGGCATCGATGTCGCAGTCGAAGCACTGCGTGACTATCGCCGTCTCCGGAAGGGCACGGCGGACGAGCTGTGGCTCCAGGCCGACCGTCTGCGGATGACCAAGGTGATGCGTCCGTACTGGGACGCCATGGCCTCATGACCCGCAAGCACCTCGTCAACGTGGCGGCCTCTGTGCGCGCGCGGTTGCTGAAGGCGTCAAAGGAGCGTCAGGAAGACTTCACGCTCACGCTGATGAACTACGCCAACACAGATCGACGAAGAGAACTAGCGGCCACCTGACTGCGGGGTTGCACTATGAATATGTCGGCAGCCAATCCAGCGACGTTGACGGAGTATCGCCAAACAGCAGCGCTGCATTCGTCGACGACATCAGGAGGTGCACGTTCGATGACCGACGCTGGGGGACGGGCCAGTTAGAATTGTTGAATGGGATGGGCTCGCCCGACGTGCTCTGCACCCCGAGATCTCGGAGGAAAGAGGGCGGAGCCGAATAATCCTCCCTGGGCGGATCGTCCGCTTGCCGAACCACGGGAGTCGCCTGAATGGCCAGATTCGACTGAATGACCGCCCCTGAGTACATCCCAGAGAGCGTGACGCTGAGCGTGAACGCCGCATGCACCGTGTTCTTACTATCGTCGAGCGGCGATGCGAGCGGCTTGTGATCAGGAGGGAGTATTGGAGCCATCGTCAACGAGCTTCGATGTGCGAGCGCGATGAGTCACAGACAATTGGCTCCGAGTATGGCCGCATAAGCAGGTTACCGCATGGCGCTGAATCGACAAACAGCAGAACGCTTCACCATTCTCCGCGGCCTGGTCGGTTCTACTGTTCACGGCCTCAACGTCAACGACGGCATCGAGGACCGCGACGAAATGGGCGTCTGCGTCGAGCCGTTCGAGGCGGCAATGTGCCTCAGGGAGCCGTTCGCACAGTTCATCTACCGGTCGGCGGCGGAGCGTGAGGGGCGCCAAGATGCCCGCAGCCGTGCAGGCGATCTCGACCTGACCATCTACAGCCTCCGCACGTGGATGCGGCTTGCGCTCAAGGGCAATCCGACGATCCTCTTGCTGCTGTTCACGCCGGACGAACAACTCGTCGCGTGCGACCCGCTGGGAACGGAGCTGCGCGCCCTGGCGCCGGCCATCGTGTCGCGTCGTGCCCAGCAGCCGTACCTCGGTTACCTGCAAGCGCAGAAGCAGCGCCTCACCGGCCAGCGTGGCCAGAAGCGCGTCCATCGGCCAGAACTGGAGGCGATGTACGGCTTCGACACC
>JANORI010000512.1:0-2501 GCA_031415235.1 Acidobacteriota bacterium
GAAACTCGTGCGACACCGCCGACACGAAATCGGATTGCAGGTCGGCGACGGCCAGGTCGCGCGCCACCGAACGTCCCATGAACCACGCGCCCGCGACAATGAGCGCCAGCAGGACGCCGAGACCCGAGACGAGCAGCCGCCGGCGTCCGCTCCACGTGGCCTGGGTGCCGCTGCCGTTGAACACTTGCACCGTCCACGGAAGGGTCGTCGCTGAGGCCAGGCGCGCCGCGACACGGTTCGACGCGGGCACGGCGCCGATGAGCGGCAGGCCGTCCGGCGCGGCGATGGCGACGCCCGCGTCTGTCGAGCCGGCCGGCGCCGCCTCGTTCAACCAGCGCCGCGAGAGATACTCCGTGCTCGCGGCGAACGCTGTCAGCCCATCGGGTGTCGCTCGCCAGACCACGAAGCCGGACCCGGCCGGCGTCGAGACGCTCAGGCGGCCGCTCGATGGCGCACGCTGGCCGGCATTCCAGCGGTCCCACAGCGTCTCCACCAGGTCGGACAGCACGACGCGCGAAGCGATCGCCTGCTGGCTCGCAGGGAGATGCCGGGCGGCTTCCGCGATCAGGAACGCGTACGTCGCCCTGGACATGGGCCAGCGCGCGGAGGTGGCGTCCTCCTGCAATCGGCGCGCGGCTTCGAGCGCGCTCTCGGGCGTGGCCTGACGTTCGGCCATCGCCAGGCGTCCAAGGCCGGCCGCGAGCGGTGCGGGGATCTGGCCGACCTGCGCGGTGTCGAGCGACGAGAGTCGCCTGTATGCCTCGATGGCCTGACTCGGCTGCGAGGCCTTCAGATGGAGCCGCGCCGCGCGCGCCAGGGCTTCGGCCGAGACCCGCGGGTCTCTCGAGAAGGTCAGTGGCCGGATGGCCAGGAGTGCGGCGGCGTAGTCGCGGCGCTGGAACTCGAACACGTCGGCGTCGACCAATCGCGCGTCGCTGACCGCGGCGCCGACCAACGTCTGCGGCTGCGGTTGATAGAGCAGGGCATGGCTCGGCCAGGTCTCGACGGCCGTCTCACGCACGCGCACGAACAGCGCTTCGTCCAGCGCGGGCGGCGCCGCTGGGGCACCCGTCGTCGCGATGCGATCGAGCTCGCGCTCGATCGCAGCCAGCCGGCGTTCGAGCGAAGTCACGAGCGCGTCGGCCGCGGCTTCTCGCTGTTCGGCCATCCGCTGCGTGGACAACTGCTCGTCCTGTTCGAGCAGCCGCCACCCCAGCCACCCGAGCGCCGTGGTCAAGACGAGCGTAATCACCAGGAACGAGATTCGAAGCCGACGGCGTGCGCCGAACCAGTCGCTACGCATGGTGGGTTGCCCATGATAGACGAGGCGCGTATGCGGGGCGTCTGACCAGCGTCAGGAAACGGTCAGGACGCTCGGAAACCCGGTTACGGCCAGCTGTTCCCAGGATCCACATCGTCGTCAGCTGGTTCGAGGAGGCGAGGCAGGGACGAGTCATCGGCCATGGTCGGCTTGACCTGCTTGACTAGTCCAATTAGTCTGAGTCCATGCCGAATACCCCTGAGTGGCGGCTCCATGAGGCCAAAGCGCGCTTCAGCGAAGTGTTCCGTCGGGTGCGGACCGACGGACCGCAACGCGTCGTCAAGCAGCGCGGCGAGGCGGTGGTGATCGTGGCGGCCGAGGAATTCGACCGAGGGGTCGCGCGCGCCCGCCAGCCGGCATCGCTGGTCGAGTTTCTTCGATCGGCGCCGACCGGTGGGCGCCCACTCCGGCTGGCGCGCTCGCGTGACGCGACGAGGACTCTCAAGTGGTAGCGGGCCTCTCCGGCTTCCTGCTCGACACGAACGTGATCTCTGAGCTCATGAAACGCCGGCCCAGCCGTGGGGTCGTTGCGTGGATCGATCGCACGCCTGAGTCGCTGCTCTACTTGAGCGTGATCACCATCGGCGAGGTCCGGAAGGGCATCGATCTGCTCAGCGACGACGATCCGAAGCGCGCCGCCCTCCAGAGCTGGCTCGTCAGCGATCTGCGCCTGCGTTTTGCGGTTCGGCTCCTCGCGATCGACGACGCGGTGGCGGAGCGATGGGGCCAACTCGAAGCCGTGGCGAAGAAACGTCGGGTGACGCTCCCGACGATTGATGCGCTGCTGGCCGCCACGGCACTCCATCACGGTCTGACGTTGGTCACCAGGAACACGGCCGACATCGGACCGACGGGTGTGCCGGTCGTCAATCCTTGGCGCCACCCGACGGGATCCTGAGCCTGGTGCGCGGGCGCACCGAGGCGTGTCTGCCCGGACACCCCTTGTCACCCACGGCAGACCGCCCCTCGTCTTGCAGTCGGCCGTCGCTCCAGGCAAACGCCGATGTTGGGCGTCTGCTCATCCCAGAACGTCGGGCCGCCTCAGCGCTTGCCGGCCGCGCTATTCGCGTTCAAGGCTGGCAGGAAGCTCTCGAGCGCCCAGATCTCGGACCAGGATGGGGCTGAGTTCCCCGCGACGAACGCGATCTGGCGTCCATCGGGGCGCAGGCTGAACGGGATT
>JANORI010000513.1:0-10671 GCA_031415235.1 Acidobacteriota bacterium
AGCCGAGTTCGTCGAAGAAGCCCTTCACCATCTCGGCCGACTCGGGAATGCCTTCGCCCGAGTTCGAGATGCTGGGCTGCTGAATCCACTTCTGCAGATTGACCACGTGCTGGTCGATGTTTTCGTCGATGTGCGTGAACACCCTCGCGAGATCCGGCGGCACCTGGCTCATGTCCGGCTTGATCTCTTCGTCGCCCGCGGGACGAATGCCGAGCGTCGGCGTCGTGGCCGCCGCCGCGGTCGCCGCGTTGGACTCTGCAGCCGGCGCCGCCGGCTGCGAACAGCCAACGAAGAACGCAAGCAAGGGAACAGACAGCAAGGACACGCGCCGCATCGGCTACTCCTGGTACACCCGGCGGTCGTGACGGCGACAGCGGGACTGCCGCATTGAAGCGGTCTGAGCGCCGGATGTCAATGCTTACTCGTGCCAGAATGCCGCATGTCTCCGATGGTCTTTGCGAATGGGTGCCCGCACCGCCGCGCCCCCGCAAGACCGGGGGTTCACCAATCCCGCCGTGCGATGCTCCGAGGTGTGGGTGCGGTGCTGCTTGGAGGCGGAGTGCTGACGCTCGCGGGCTGCCGCACGGCGGTTGCGCCGGCCCCGGCACGCAGCGATCCTGGCGCACTCGCCGAGCGATACACGCGCCTGGCCCTGCAACTGGCCAAGCATCAGCCGTCGCTCATCGACGCGTGGCTCGGCGCGCCCGCTTGGACCGACGGCCCGCGCCTGCCGGCGCCGGTGCTCCGGATCGAGGCCGCCCAACTGCTCCGCGATGTCGAGACCCTCGTCACGTCCCACGAGGGGCAGACGGGCGTCGCCGAGGCGACGGGCGTCAGCTCCACGGCGACGGGCGCCCCCACCGACCGCACCCGGACGCGCTACCTCGCCGGTCAGATCCGCGCGCTCGACGACGCGGCCGGGCGTCTGCTTGGCGAGAGCCATCAGTTCGCCGAGGAAGCGCGGCGCACCTTCGGCCACGCGGCGCCCCCGCGCGATGCGGCGCTGCTCGACTCCCACCGCAAGCGACTCTCCGAAGCGCTGCCCGGACGAGGCACGCTGGCCGAGCGACACGCGGAGTTCCGGCGATCGCTGGCAGTACCCGCCGGCCGAGTCGAGGCCGTCTTTGCCGCGGCGGTCGCGTGGTGCCGCACCGCGGCCCGCGAGGTGCTGCCGCTGCCCGAGGGCGAGACGCTGACGACCCGCGCCGAGGACACAGCCGGCTGGGCCGCGTTCTCGCGCCCGACCGGTCCACGGACCTCAGACCTGTGGGTGGCCACGCGCGGGGGCGCCGATGCCGCGCACCTGCTGCAACTGGCGGCCCACGAGGGCACGCCCGGACACCATGCACAGCACGTGCTCGCCTCCGCGCACCTCGTGGCTGCGCTGGGGTGGACCGAGCGGCTCCTGCACCCGGCCTTCGGGCCGCATCGCCTCTGTGCCGAAGGCGCCGCCGAGGCCGGCGCCGACCTGCTGCTGCCGCACGACGTGCGTGTGCGGGTGTGCCGCGAGATCCTCCTGCCCGCGGCCGGTCTGCCGGCTGCAGGCGCTGAGTCGCTCGTGCGCGTGGAACGCCTGGCGGCGGAGCTGGACCTGGAGGTCGCCTACGTGGCGGCCGACTACCTCGACACCTCGCTCGGCGCCGAAGCCGCCACGAACCGCTTGCGCGACGACGCGCTCGTGCTCGATCCGGCTGGCCTGCTGTCGTTTGTCGAGAAGCAGCGTGCGAAGGTGCTCGCCTACCCCGTGGGACGCCGCCTCGTACGCGACGCGCTCGCGGCCACGCCCGCCGCCGGGCGATGGGCCCGCCTCGCGTCGATCGCAACGACGTTGACGCTCGGTGAATAATAGGTCCGGCATGACCTCCACTCGATCGCTCGTCGTCGTCGCCGCTCTGGTGACGCTCGTCGCCGGCGCGCAAGCACGCGCCTTGCCGTATGTGCCGGGCGACGTGGCCGTCGCGCGCGCCGTGCAGGCGCTGTCGCCCGGTACCGGCTGGGTCGCGCCCGTGCTCACGACGGCGAGTGCGCCACTCAAGTTCCTGTTGATGGCCCTTGCGGTGCTCGGCGCGTGGCGTCTGGCCGGGGTGCGCGCGGCGCTGGTGGTCATCGCGGCCATCGCCCTCGAACAGACGTTCGGCGAGTCGAGCAAGCTGCTCTTCATCCGGCCGCGGCCGTCGGGCCAACTGGTGGCCGTGATGGGTGCGCCCTCCGGCTTCTCGTTCCCCTCCACGTTCATGACGCTCTACAGCGTCACCGCCGGCGCCCTCGGTGTGCTTGCGTGGCGGTTGCGTGCAAGCCCGCTACGCACGGGCGTGCTCGCCCTGGCGGGCATGCTGCTCGTCGTCGCCGCCTGCGCGCGCATCGTGCCAGGCGCGCATTGGCCCAGCGACGCGCTGGGCACCTACGCCATCTGTCTCAGCTGGCTCGCCGTGGCGTTCAGCGCCGCCGGCGTGCCCCACCAGTGAGCGCCTTCATGCCGAACCGTGTCCGTGTATCCGCCGCCGCCGTCGTCGTCCTCTCGCTGCTGAGCGCCTGCGCGCCCGCCACACCACCGCCCCCGGCGGCCGACGTCCTGCTGGTGAACGCGCGCGCGTACACGATGTCGTGGCCCGACCCCGCGCCCGACGGCACGCCCGCCGGACAGGCGCCGCATCGCGGGAGTGGGTGGACGCCCGACGCCCAGGCCGTGGCCCTCAAAGGCGGAAGGATCATGCTCGTGGGCACGCGCGAGGTGGTGGAAGCGCGCAGGGGCCCGGCGACGCAGGTGATCGACCTTGGGGGCGCGACGCTCCTGCCGGGCATGGTGGACTCGCACGCGCACGTGCTCGAACTCGGCGCGAAGCTGCAGGCCGTCGACCTGGCCGGCGTGGCCACCGAGGCCGAGGCCGTCGACCGCGTGGTCACCTACGCGGCCACCGTGCCGAAAGGCCAGTGGATCACCGGCCGTGGCTGGGATGAAGGCGCGTGGGCCAATCGCTATCCCGACTGGCGCCTGCTCAGCCAGAAGGTGCCCGACCATCCGGTGATGCTCTACTCGTTGCACGGCTTCGGTGTGTGGGCCAATCGACTGGCGCTCGACAACGCGAAGATCACGCGGAGTACGACCGCGCCGGTTGGCGGCGAGATCCGCAAGGACGGCAAGGGTGAACCCACGGGCATCTTCCTGAACCGCGCCACCACGATCATGGTGGCGGCCGTGCCGCCGCCGCCGCCCGAGCAGCTCGAGAGCCAGCTGCTCGCAGGGCTGAACGAGATGGCGCGATCCGGCTACGTGGCGATTCACGAAGCGGGCGTGGACCGGCCGATGCTGAACGGCCTGATGGCGCTCGACGCAAACAAGCAGCTGCCCATTCGCGTCTACGCGATGCTCTCGGCGCGCGATCCCGAGCTATGCCGTGAATGGGCCACCAAGGGCCCGCAGGGCGCACCCGGGGACATGCTGGTCGTCCGCGCGGTGAAGGCCTACTACGATGGCGCGCTCGGCTCCCGCGGCGCGCGCCTCATCGACGACTACAGCGACATGAAGGGGCACCGCGGCATCAGCGGCGCCGGTTACGGCTTCGACCAGGACGTGGTGGCCACGATGATGCGGGCGGGGTTCCAGGTGGGCGTGCACGCGATTGGCGACGCCGGCAATCGCGAGACGCTCGACTTCCTCGAGGGCGTGCTGAAGGACAACGAACGCGCGCGTCAGGGACGGCATCGCATCGAGCACGCGCAGGTCATCTCGCCAGCCGACATTCCACGCTTCAGCCGCATGGGTATCATCGCGTCGATGGAGCCGCCCCACGCCGTGGAAGACAAGGGATGGGCGGACACCCGCGTCGGCCCCGAGCGCGTGAAGGGCGCCTACGCCTGGCGCACGCTGCGCGAGCACGGCACGCGGCTGATCTTCAATTCCGACCTCACCGGGTCGGACCACAATCTGTTCTACGGCCTGCACTCGGCCATCACCCGGCAGGACAAGGAGGGCCAGCCAGCCGGCGGTTGGTATCCCGAGCAGCGGATGACGCCGGAGGAAGCCGTGCGCGGCTACAGCACCTGGGCCGCGTATGCGTCGTTTGCTGAAGGCGAGTCAGGGCAGCTTGTCGTTGGACAGCTGGCGGACCTGTCCGCCCTCTCGGTGGACCCGCTGACGCTGGGCGCCACTCAGCCCGGCAAGCTCCTCGACGGACGCGTGCGCCTCACCGTGGTGGGCGGCAGAGTCGTCTTCGACGGGAAGTAAGTGCAACCGACTGGCCGGTGATGCGGTGTCCGGGAAGTCATCAATCAGGAGACGGCGGTCTCGCGGCCGTGACGGTCGCCTGGTAGCTCCGGTCTCCGAACTCAGCGCGGGTTGGTGCCCCGGCGGCTACGCCATCGGCGGCGCGCCGCCATTGGCGAACGGTCGCAGCAGCGTGTCGATCAGCGCGTGGGTCGGCGTGGGTACCCCGACCTCGGCACCCAGTCGCACCACCGCGCCGCTGAGCCATGGCAACTCCAGGCGCTTGCCGCGCTCGAGGTCTTCGAGCATCGACGACTTGGCGTGCGGCGGGACACTGCGGTACATCGCGAAGACATCCGACCGAATGGCGTCACCAAGCGGCACGCCGCGCGCGCGCCCGACGGCCAGCGTCTCGTCGACCGCATGCTCGACCATCTGAAACAGCCGGGGATCGGCACGCAGCACGCCGATCGGCGATCGGGTCACGCAGGTCATGCCGCTGAACACCGACAGGCGCGCGAACTTCGACCACTGATCGACCTGGATCTGCGGGCTGGCGGTGAACGTGAATCCCGCCGACGACGCCGCGTCGCGCAGCGCCACGAGCCGCGGCGACATCGCGCCGTCGAGCTCGCCGACAATGAGTGCGTCGAGGGCCGTGTGACGAATCACGCCGGGCGCGTCGATCACCGCGGCCACGTAGGCCACGCCACCGGCCGTCTGCGCGCGGCCCACGTGGGCAGCCAGCATGTCGGTCGCCTCCACGCCGTTCTGCAGCGTGACGACCATCGTGTCGGGACCAAGGAGCGGACCAAGTGTGGCCGCCGCAGTGTCCACGTCATACATCTTCACCGTGAGAAACACGACGTCGGCCACTCCGAGGTCCGCCGGATCCGCGCTGGCCCGCACCGACGTGACGTGCGCATCACCCTTCGGACTCAGGATCCGCAGGCCGTCGCGCTGGATCGCCTCGAGGTGTGCCCCGCGCGCCACAAACGACACGTCACAGCCCGCTTGCGCGAGCCGGCCACCAAAGTACCCGCCGACCCCGCCCGCCCCGAACATCACGATCTTCATGGTCAGTCCCGTCCCCTACATTCGGATCGCGTCCAGGCTCACGACGGTCTCGTCGCCCATCACGGTGGCCGTATGCCGCCGCCCGCGCGGCACCTCCACCCAGTCGCCCGGGCCGAGCTGCGCGGTGTGCCCGGCCACGACGAGCCGGACACGGCCGCTGACGACGGCGTCGATCTTGTCGACATCGTGCGCGTGCTCGGGAAACCGTGTGCCGGGCGCGTACTCGTAACGGGCCACGACACAGCCGAGGGCTTCGAGCTTCAGCCGGAGCGCGGCTTCGGTGAGCGGCCCGTCAGCGGCCGTGTTCCAGCGGCGCACCTGCACGGCAGGACCCTGACCCCGACCCGACGCCCTAGGCGCCGGCGTCGGCGCCAGTCGCGGGCATGCCGGGAATGGTGCCCTTCGCCAGCTCCTGATCGATCATCAACAGGCCAACGCCCGTCGTGCCCCCAAGACGGATGCGCCCGAGGATGGCGCGCGCGGCCGATTCTTCTTCCATCTGCTCGTTGACGAACCACTGCAGCAGCACGACGGCGGGTCGGTCCTTGGCGACCTCGGCCACGGCATAGAGCTCGTTGATCGAGGCGGTGACGGATTGCTCGTTGTGGAGCACGTGGGTGCACAACGCCTCCACCGTGTCCCACGTCATGGGCGGCTGGGGCACCCCGGGCAGGATCACCTGCTGATCGCGCTCGACCATGTGGTCGATGAACTTCTGTGCGTGCAGCAGTTCGTCGCCCGACTGCTTACGCATCCACGTCGCGAATCCTGGCAGGTCGTGCGACGAGAGCCACACCGACATCGCCAGGTATTCGTGCGATGCCTTGAACTCGAGCTTGAGATGCTCGTTCATCCCGGAGAGCAGCTTGGCATTCATCCAGTCAGATTATCACGCTGCCAGACAGGCACGCGACGGCGCGGGCCCGGACGGACGCGCTATCGGCCGCCGGCACGGCGCCGGGCCAAGTCGAAGCTGAGACCGCCGAGACCGACAAACAACGTCGCGCCGACCAGCGCAATCGGCGTGTGCTGCTGGCTCACGAAGTAGAGCGCAATGGACATGGCAGCTACGGCGCCAACCGCGGCGGCAGCCACCTGCCACAGCGGCGGACGAGACGACATGGGGCTGGAAGGCATTGGACCTGCGTTGAAGTGTCTCATGGTCGAGAGCTGATGCGGTCGCCGAGCATCGCTACGCTGAGGGCGTAGGCGTTGGCGCAGTTGTATCCGAGGATGGCTTCGTAGTTGGCGTAGACGAGGAACTGGCGGTCGCCGGCATCGAGGAGCGACGCGAGCCGCTCGACCGTCGGCAGGGGTCCGCCATCGGCCGCGCGCACGCCCATCGCCTGCCACTCGGCGAGAAACCGACGCCCGGTCAAGGCCCGTTCGGCGCGGCAGCCTTCGCCACGCGACCCGGCGCGGGCGATCGTCTCGTGCACCGGTCCGGGCACGCGCACCTGGCGTCCCCAGGTGGCCTCGCCGTCCCACCCGTAGGCCTTGAGGTAGTTGGCAATCGAGGCGAAGACGTCGGCCTTGCTCTGCCAGATGTCACGCGTGCCGTCGCCGTCGAAATCCTCGGCATACTTGAGGTAGCTCGACGGCATGAACTGCGGCTGCCCCATCGCCCCGGCCCACGAGCCCTTGAGCGCGTCGAGATTGGCGTGGCCGCGCTCCACGATGCGCAACGCGTCGAACAACTCGTTCTTGAACAGCTCACCCCGTCGACCGTCGAAAGCCAGCGTGGCGAGCGCCTGCACGGTGGGCCGCACGCCCGTGAATGCCCCGAAATTCGACTCGAGACCCCACACCGCCACGAGATATCTCGGCTGTACCCCGTAGGTGGCGCCAATCCTCTCGAGCACGGCCCGATGCTGCTCGAACATGCGCTGCGCCTTGCGCACCGTGGCGGCGGTGAGCCGCCGGCGCACATAGGTGTCGATGGATTGCACGGCTTCCGCCTGATCGCGGTCGCGAGCGACCACGACCGGCAAGGGCTGCAGCCCGTCGAGCGCGCGGGCCGCCAGTGCATCGGAGATGCCGCGGGTCACCGCTTCGGTCTTGAGCACCTCCAGGAACGCGGCAAAGCGTGCGCCGTCGTCGACCGCGACCGGCGGCTGGTCTTGCCGGGCGCCCACGGCGACGGGCGCGAGCGCCAGCCATAGCGCGCACACGGTCAGCAGGGTAAGACGAACGAACGTGGGCGGCAACGTCACGGCGTACCTCTATTGTGCACCCGGGCCCGACCTGGAGCCAGCGCCGTCATCACACGACCCGGGCTATCCTTGACCCTCACCTGGAGCCGACATGCCCTTCTACCACCTCGCCACGCTGCCCACCCGCGAGCTGTTTCCCGGGTTCACCGCCCGCCTCGTGCACACCCCGCTCGTCACGCAGTCGTTTGTCGACTGCACGGCGGGCGCGGCGTTCCCCGAGCATCAGCATCCGCACGAGCAGACCGTTGTCATGCTCGAAGGGGAACTCGAGCTGCGGGTCGCCGGTGAGAGCCACCGGCTCACGCCCGGCATGGTCTTCGCCATCCCTGGCAACATCCCTCATTCGGGACGCGCCGTCGTCAACAGCCGCCTGCTCGACGTCTTCTCGCCGCCGCGGGAAGACCTGAAGGGCTAGCGGCTAGAGCGCCGCCGTGGCGCCACCATCGACGATGATCGCCTGGCCACTGATATAGCGGCCGGCATCCGACGCCAGGAACACGAGCAGGTTCGCGAATTCCTCGGGCGTGCCCAGGCGTCCGAGCGGAATCGCCGCCACGGACTCGGCTTTCACCTTCTGCAGGTCGACGCCCAGCTTCGAGGCGCGCGCGTTGTCGAGTTCTTCAATCCGCTCGGTCTGAATGCGGCCAGGCGCCACTACGTTCAGCAGGATATTCGAGGGCCCGAGTTCCTTGGCGAGCGTCTTCACGAGACCGTAGACGCCGGTGCGGAACGCGTTCGAGAGCACGAGACCAGGAATCGGCTGCTTGATCGACGACGACGCAATCGTGAGGATCCGCCCGCCGCCGGCCTTCTTCAACTCCGGCACCGCGGCATTCACGAGGCGCACGAGGCTCATCAGGTTCTGATCGAACGCCTTCTGCCACTGCGCGTCGGTCATCGACAGGAAGTCGCCCGCCGGCGGCCCGCCGGCGTTGTGCACGACGATGTCGAGGCCGCCAAGGGCGCCGACCGCATGCCGCACGAGCCGCGCGGCCTCTTCAGCGCTGCTCACGTCGGCCACGATCGCCTCGACGCGCGCGCCAGTCTCGGCGCGGATCTTCGCCGCGGCCTCGTGGATGCGCGTCTCGTCGCGGCTGCAGATCACGAGCGCCGTGCCCTCGCGCGCGAGCCCAAGCGCGGTGGCGTAGCCAAGTCCGCGGCTGGCGGCAGTGACGAGGGCGCGTTTTCCCGTGAGGTTGAGGTTCATGGAGGTCTCCGAAGGGGTGCGGACCGGCGAACTCGCGACTACGACCTGACGGCCGGCGTCGGCGCCAACGCGAGCCGGCGCAACAAGTCGTCGAGGTCGGCCAGCGTGTCGGGGTCGACCGGGCTAAACGGCGCGCGCACGCGTGAGGACGCGATCACGCCACGCAGGTGGTAGATGTGCTTGCGCAGCGCCAGGTTGATGCGCGGCTGGTTCTCGAAGCGGATGAGCGGGCAGTATTTGTAGAACACCTCGGTCGCGCCGTCGATGTCGCCGGAGGCGTAGGCGCGGTAGATCTGCACCAGGATCTCCGGGAACGCAAAGCCGGTCATGGTGCCGACCGCGCCGTGCCGCAGTTCCTCGAGGAACATCATGCCGCCGAGCCCGCCGAAGATCTTCACGGCCGGATTGAGCGCCAGCACCTGGCTGACCTTCATCGGCGACGGCTCGTCTTCGAGCTTGAGGTGCTGCAGGCGCGGGGAGGCCGCGGCGAGGCCGGCGATGAGTTCGGGGGTCATCGTGATGCCGCCCACGGCGGGCGGAAAGTCCTGCACCACGACCTGGATGTCGAGCGCGTCGGCCACGGACACGTAGTGGCGATGGAGCGCCGCGTCGTTGGTACGGGCCAATTTTGGCGGCGCCACCATGACGGCTTTGGCACCCAGCATCTGCGCCCGCTTGCCGTAGCTGATGCACCCGTCGGTGCCCGCGTGCGTCGTGCCCACGCAGATCGGAAAGGTGTCGCCGGCGGCCGCCATCGTGGCTTCGATGACCTGGTCGCGTTCGAACTCGGTGAGCTTGTCGGCTTCGCCGAGCACGCCCAGGATGGTCATGCCGTTCACGCCGGCATCGCGGGTGAAGTGTGTCAGCCGCGTGAGGCTCGAAAGGTCGAGCGCGCCGTCAGGATGAAACGGCGTCGGCGTGATGTTGTAGACCCCAGTCAGGTAGTCGGACATGCGCTCTTACCCTACACCATCGCCGCGGCCAGGTGGGCCACGAGGCCCTGTGCGGCCACGACCGGACGTCCGCTGAGCCGCGCAAACGCGTCGCGATACGCGTCGTCGTGCCCCATGCAGTCGAGCACCACGAGCGCCACTCCCGCCTCGCGCATGACCTGCGCCGCCCGCGCGATGTCGTCGTGATCGACGGGCGAGGCGTGTGTCACGACCGCGTCGAAGCCGTCCTCGCGCCACTTGCGCGCCGCACACGGCGCCTGGGCGGCATTGGGCGTCACGATGCCGATGCGCACGCCAGGAGCAAAGGCGCGCACCGCGGCGGGCACCACGCGGCCGGGCACGAGCACCGGCACTGGGCACGGCACCGCGGGGAATTCGCCCGCGCACGCCACCACCACGAGCGACGCGCCCGCCACGGCCAGCTCGCCGGCCACGCGCACCACGTGCGGCACGAGCCGGTCGCGCGGGATTTCGGCGACGCCGCCAGCTGCGAGCCGCACCAATAGTGGATAGGGCCCGGGCACCGCCAGGTCCGTCAGCGCCGCGGACGACAGGCCGTCGAGCGCGCCGGCCACACGCACATCGGCGTGGGGGGCCGCGGCGGCGAAGGTGGCGGCCAGGTCCGGCCTCGGTGTCTGCCCGATCGTGACGATGCCGATCACGGGCCGCGTGGCGGGTGCGGTCATGCCTGACGCGCCGGACGCAGGAACTGGCCGTGTCCGGGTCGGCCCACGACCACGCCGTCGCGGCACACGGGCACACCGCGGACGATCGTGTGCAGAACGCGGCCGTGCAGCTCGACCCCGTCGTAGATCCGCATATTGGCTCGCGACTTGGTGAGCGCGGCGGCCGAATCGTAGGTCCACGTGGCGTTCAGATCCACGATCGTGAGGTCGGCATCGGCGCCAACCGCGAGTCGCCCCTTCTGCGGCAGCCGGAACAGCCGCGCGGCGTTTTCCGACAGCAGGCCGGCCAGGGCTTCGAGCGTGAGCCAGCCGCGATGCACGGCCGTGAGCA
>JANORI010000514.1:0-2877 GCA_031415235.1 Acidobacteriota bacterium
CGACTGCATCGTGCTGCAGTTCGAGATTCCGCTCGAGACGGTGTTCTACACGGTGCTCTTCGCGCGCCAGCGTGGCATCCGGTGCATCGTCAACCCCGCGCCGGCCCAGCCCTTCGACCTCGGCGCGCTGGCCGGTGTCGACTACTTCGTGCCCAACGAGACCGAGGCCGAGACGATCACCGGCATGCCGGTGCGATCGATCGACGAGGCGGCGGCCTGTGCCACCCACATGATTGGCCAGGGACTTCGGCGGGTGATCATCACGCTGGGTGAGAAGGGCGCGCTCGTGGCCGGCGCGGATGGCGTGACGCACGTACCGCCGTACCGGGTGGCGACCAAGGACACGACCGGCGCCGGCGACGCCTTCGTCGGCAGCTTCGCGGTGTTTCTGGGCGAAGGGCTGGCCGAGCGCGACGCGATCGCCCGCGCCAATCTCTACGCGGCGCTGTCGACCACCGGAGTCGGCACCCAGAAATCGTTCGTGACCCGCGAGCGCTTCGACGAGGAGTGGAGGGCGCGGGCGTCCGACGCCCCGGGGCTCGCCCCGTAGCCGGGCGATGCCGAAAGCAGGGGGAACCGCCTCGGCGACGGCAGACTGCGGGTAAGATCGCCGCGTTTCCTCGAGGAGCGTGCCGTTGTCTCAGCAGGCTTGTCGCCCGAGACGCGCTTCCATGTGCATGCGTTGCTCAAGGCGCATCACGTGCCGCTGCGCTATACCACGGCGGATCTCGACGACGATCTCGCTGCGCAGCGCGAGCTCGGCATCCTGCCGGGTCGATGATCGTCGTTGCCGACAGCGGGTCCAAGTTTACTACCACTGGACAACAATGGTCGGCTCCTCGCCAGGATCAAGTGCCCGAAGGCGCGCTGGCGCTTGCCCAGAACGGGGCCACGGCCTCGCGAATCAGCCTCGACGCCGTGGCGAAGTTCTGAGGCTCGATGCCGAACCGCTGTCTCACGGAACTGTTCGTCAAGTAGCCGCGATTGACGTAGCGCAAGCAAGCGTGAAGGTACACGGCCCGAACCCGGTCGGCCTAATACTGAATATTCGGATATCAGATCCGAATATTCAGATATTGTATTGGGCATATGACCGTCATTGCCCGGGTGGACCACCGTGCGCGCGTTGACGCCGCCATCAAGCGGGCGCCCGTCACGGCGCTGCTCGGTCCGCGTCAGTGCGGCAAGACCACCCTCGCGCGGCAGGTCGCAGCCGACAGACGAAGTCAGGTCTTCGATCTCGAATCGGCCGTCGATGTGCGCCGTCTCGACAACCCCGAACTAGCCTTGGCCGGTGCCGGTGAGCTGATCGTGCTCGACGAGATTCAAGCGCGGCCCGAACTCTTCAGCACGTTGCGGGTGCTCGTCGACCGTCCGGAACGAACGTCACGATTCCTTGTCCTCGGCAGCGCCTCGCCGGCGCTCGTGCGCGGCGTTGCCGAATCGCTGGCCGGTCGAGTGGAGTTCGTCGAGTTGTCGGGCTTCGACCTTGGTGAGGTTGGGGGTAGCCGATGGGAGCGGCTGTGGTTGCGCGGTGGCTTTCCTCGCGCATGGCTGGCGCGATCGGAAGCCCAGAGCGTGCAGTGGCGCGAGGGCTTCATCCGGACGTTCCTCGAGCGAGACATCCCGCAGCTCGGCATCTCGATTCCGGCGCCCGCGATGCGCCGGTTCTGGACCATGCTTGCGCACTACCACGGGCAAACCCTGAACAGCTCGGAATTGGCGAGGTCCATGGGCCTCTCGGACAAGACCGTGCGCGGATACCTGGACATCTTGACGGGCACCTTCATGGTGCGGCAGCTCCAGCCCTGGCACGAGAACCTCGCAAAGCGGCAGGTCAAGGCACCCAAGATCTACCTGCGTGATACCGGGCTGCTCCACACTCTGCTCGATCTGCCGACTCGATCCGCGCTATTCGGAAGCCCGCGCGTCGGCGCGTCGTGGGAGGGATTTGCCGTCGAACAGGTGCTCGCCGCGGTGCGTCCGTCGGAGGCGTACTTCTGGGCTACGTATGGCCGGGCCGAGCTGGATCTCCTGTTCGTGGTCAACGGGATGAAGTTCGGGGTCGAGATGAAGTTCTCGGAGGCGCCTGAAATCACGCGCTCCATGCGCATTGCCCTCGACGACCTCTCCCTCGAACACTTGTGGGTCGTCCACCCGGGTCGGCACAGCTACCCGGTGGACGAGCGCATCAGCGTGTGCGCCATCACCGACATCGCGGAGCTGGCATCCGACGTCGGTCGCCGGTCGCGACGCCGGAGGACTTCGGCTACCGCCCCTCGCTGAGCCGCGGCTCCGGTCTGTCTCCTTGATGTTCTGACAAATCAGCACAGTCCTGCCAGTTCAGCCCTCGTGCAAGTTGGCCAGAGTTGCCCAAAAACAGGCTGTTGTGGCTGGTCGCAGGGACAATTCAGGGACAGTTCTGCGGTAGCGTGCGGCGCAGTTCTGGCTGGAACCCTTTGGCGAAGGCGCGCTCGAGCCAGTCGAGTGCCAACGCATCTTCCTCGACCAGGGCGTAGCACTCACTCACCCACCACGCCCAGAACTCCACGTCGGCGGCTCCCCGGACGAGGGCCGACACAGGTGCCGGGGATGAGGGTCAAGCTGGTGGATTATAGGGCGACCGGCGCGCGACTTCGCCGCCGGACGTGCCGGCGACGCTCGAAGCGCATCGTCCGGCTTCAGGCCAGCGTCAGGTTCAGCGGTTCCGACAGGTGGCCGGCACCGCTCAGCCGCATGGAAACACATCACGCCGTTTAGGCAGCCATTTCGGCATGATAGTATCTGTGTGTGGAGCCCATCGCCCGTCGGTTGACTGTGCCCGACCGCTCGTTCTTCCTGTTCGGTCCGCGGGGCGTGGGCAAGAGCCATCTGTTA
>JANORI010000515.1:0-6456 GCA_031415235.1 Acidobacteriota bacterium
GCGAACTCAATTCGTGGGCCTGCGCTGAATTCCAACGAACGCGCGCGCGTGATTCGGGTCTGAACGGCGCCAGACGTTGCGGTGAGGCTGCTGCAGTCCTCACTCGCCGAGTCGTCGCAGTTGACGGCCGCGGTACCAAATACGGTTTCGACGTCGATCCAAAGTGCCTCGATTCCAACCCTCTTCAACCGGAGCAAGCGAAACGACATGCTCGGCGCGGCCATGGGTTGGACTGACGGAGTTGCCGGAATTCCGAGCGGACCCTTGCTTTCCGGATCCTCGGCTGGAGACTGCACGCCAGCGAACGTGTTGACCAGGTAGCCCAGATCGATGCTGGCGGCGACGGGGGGCCGGTCGTCCTGTGAGGTCGCTTGGCACGGCGGGTACTCAGGCCACTCTGACACGAGCTCGTCGATGACGTAGCTGTCTAAGCGGCGAATCCCTTTGCCGTTGGTCACGCTCAGTTGGAGTTTCTGCTGGGGCCGAATCGGTGCTTCCAGCCTTAGAACCTTGCCGTCCTTACTACCTCGCGCCTTGCTGGCTAGGACATCGTCAATCCAGAGCTGCCTGGCCCATTTGTCATCGCCCGTCAACTCCAGGGGGATCTCACAGTCGCCCGGATGCACATCTCCGAATCCGTGATACTGGGGCTGGCCCTCCTTGAGCGCGCCATCCTGCCCGGCTGCCGGAGGCGCGAGCCCAAGCAGCACAACGGGGAGCAGCCATTCCGGGGGAGCGAAACGCAAGCGCCGCATACACACCTCACCGAGGAAGACGGATTTGGGCGAAGTTGGCTGTTTACTTGACTCAGGTGACCCCGACATCTTGTGGTCGGCGGTCAAGGCATTCTGGCGTACTTGACCTTGAATCGGTGCAGAACCTCCTCGGGCGCGAGTCCCATAGCGGGCCGTGTCAACGCGTTCGAGACAACCTGATTCAGGATTTACTGTGGCCACCCCATCGACTCGATCATCGGGATCGCCGGCGCGCCGTTGATGAGTTGTGGCCCTCGCATGTCCCCATGCTGCGGATCGTCCGGCGTGACGGTCGTCGTTCCTTGCCGGTCTTGTGCCGCCCAAGTGTCGGGAGCAACGCGGCACATCCCTCGAATCCAGGCATGAGGTACGGCGTCAGGTCCGTCTTGCGCGATGCGAAGCCGTCCAGGCAGGAGTCGCCGGCGTCACCGCCGGCAATCGGCGCGCCACTCGTCGGTGGCCACGGACGCAAGGTGTGCGTCCACGCTGGCCTTGGTCGGCGTGGTCTTCTGCTGTGCCATGAGGGCTCCGTGCCGTGTCCCAGTGGGGCCAGGGCCCCGTCTACCGACACCTCGGCGGCAGTGTATTGCCGCGCGAACGGCGCCGGCAACACCCGGTCGTCTCACGCGCGGAGTTCGATGATCTCGTGGGAGAGCGTGCCGTCCAATACGGTCAGTCTGGCGATGGTCACTGGCAGGCTGAACCGACGCGGACCGGCGCTGCCGGGATTCAGAAACAACACTCCGTGGCGCAGCTCGGCGCCAGGGCGATGCGAGTGCCCGAGGATCACCGCCGCAAATCCCGCGGTGGCGGGGTCGAGGTCGAGCTGTGCCCGGTCGTGCAGCATGTAGAGACACAGGCCGCCCACCTCGACGACCTCCGTCGTGGGCAGGGCCGTGGCCCAGGCCGCGGTGTCGACGTTCCCGCGCACCGCCACCGTGGGCGCGATGGCGCGCAGCCGGTCCAGAATCTCCCGGTCGCCCACGTCGCCCGCGTGCAGGATCAGATCCGAGCCTTGCAGCGCGGCGACGGCCTCCGTCCGAAGCAGGCCGTGGGTGTCGGAGATGACGCCGATGGTCACGGTCGGGCGTGAAGGCGGCGGCTGCAAGTCCAGACAGCCGGAGCTGCCGCCAAGAACGTCAGCCGGGCCGGCCGGCCTCGCAGCCCGGTCATCGGACGCCGGGCTTTCGTTCGGCGGCGCGGAAACCGCTCAACATGTTCGCCAACGAGTAATTGCCCTCATGGCAGGCGTACTCGTAGATGCGCTCGGCCGACCGCGTCATCGTCACTTCGCCTTGCCAGGGCCGCGTGAACGCGGTGGGATTGTCGACCTCGAAGCGGTAGAGCAGCGTGTCGGCATCGAACAGACTGAAGCGCTCGACCACGTGCAGATTCCGGTCCCAGCCGAAATTGCCGCCGGCGTCGCCGTAGAAGCCGCCACCGTCGTTGAAGTTCGTCGTGTCGACCACCAGAGTGTCGCCTTCCCAGCGACCCACCGAATCGCCCAGCCAGAGCCTGATGCTCGACGGCAGGTGCGCGCGACCGTCGAGAGGAATGACCCGCGCATCGTGGATCATCTCCGCGTGCACGAGCACGGCATCGGTGGTCTGCACAATCTGGTAATTGCTGTTGTAGGAGTACGGCAGCATCGGCGGCCCCGCCGTGACAAAGGCCGCGCAGCGGTCTTGCAGGCCGAGGTCCTCCGGATTCTCGAAGCGCCGCTGCCGCTCGATCCGTTGGCGCTTGATCTCGGCCGCTGCCGGCGTCAGCGCGGGAATGCGACCGTCAGGAGGGTCGGTCACGATGGACGTCCGGAGCGTCTTGACGGTGTGGGTGCCGAATTCGCGGTAGAACGCGTTGTAGGTGCCGGTGCCCCGGGTGGCGGCCCCAGGCGCAGGATCCTCATTTCGCTCCACGAACTGGCGTTCCCACTGCGCCGCCTCCGCGGGCGTGAAGAACGGCTTGTCTCTCAGCTCCTGCGGGCGTTCGAGCGGCGTGGCCGTTCCCGAGTTCCAGATGCCCTCGAAGTTCGGGCGGCGGCCGCGACTGGCTCGTTGACCCGAGAGGACCGCGGGAACAGTCAGCGCGGCCGCGAGCGCGCACACAAGCAGGCTTCGTTGAATCACTGTTGGACCCTCCGGCTGTCCCTCGAAGGTCAGAGGAAGGAGGGTGACAGTGAACGTGCCTCTGGCGATATTGGACATTCGAGCGACTCCCTTGCGACCGCAGGCAGTGTAGCGTCGATGTTCTGCCACTTCAACGGCTGGTGCTTCGCAGCGGGCGCCGTATCGTGGCCTCCCAGGTGCGCAGCTCCAGCCGAAGCCGCTAATGGCTGCACGGTCGCGGCATCCCGACGTGGTGCCTCTTGCTGGACACGGGGCGCTACGCCTTGCGTGGACGGACCACGAGCGCGGCCACCGCATGCAGGCGACGGGTGGGATCGAGCTGCGCACCGAGGCGACGGACCATGCCCCGCCAGTCGTCGGGTGGGGCACTGGTGGCCACGATGGGCCGCGCCTGAATGGGACGCTGACAGACCGCCTCGGCCCAGTCCACCCGTGACTGACCGGTAGCGTCAATGGCCACCACCTCGAACGCGGGGCCGTCCTTGTAGATGGCAACGAGCCCTTCACCGGCGTCGTGACCGACGCTCATCTCGAACCGAACGACCCTGCCGATCGCGCTTTCTTCGTAGTGGGCGAAGATGCCCTCGACCAGCGGATGGCCCGATGCAAAGAAATCGATGGCCTCGTTCTCGACGGCTTCCTCACGGTCGAACGTGCCGACGTAGCCAGCGCCCGCCGGGACCCCGGGCAAGCCGTCCACGAGCGCGCCATTGCCGATCTCGATCGAGAACACGCGGTGCCCCCGCGGCAGCGCGATGGTGAACCCGAGGCCAATCGACGCCGTGACGACGACCTCCTGGTTGAGCTCGTCGAGTTCCTGGGGGAGGCGGCCCAGAATGGACGCGCCCATTCCCGCGCGATAGGGGTCGCGATGCAGCTGCTGATATGCCGCTTCGCGAATGCGAGTGCGGGCGGCATGGGTGTCGGCGATCAACGAGTCGAAGCGCTCCGGAGACAGCGAGGCGTCGGGATCGAGCGCAATCTCTTCCAGTGCACCCTCAACATGGGCGAGTTGCGTGTCGAGTCCGGCCAACGGCTCGCGGAAGAGCCCCAGTGCTTCAAATAGCCGGACGACGTCGCGGCCAATGCCGGCGGGCGGCCGGAAGTAGACGACCTCCACAGGAATGCGGCGACCAATGCGGTCGAGCCGCCCAATGCGCTGCTCGACGACCGACGGATTCCACGGCAGGTCGAATAGCACCAGCCGCCTGCAGAACTCGAAATTGCGGCCTTCGCCGCCGGATTCGGTCGACACCAGCAGGCTGGGACCGTCGATCTCGCGAAAGCGCGCCACCTCGGTGTCGCGGCGGGCCGACGGCAGCGCCTCGTGAAACATGCCGGTGGCAAGCTGCGCCCGGTGACTGAGCGCGGTGCGCAGCATCTCGAGTGTCTCGCGCTGCGCCACGAAGACCAGCGTCTTCTCTTTGGCCGCCCGCCAGGTCGGAGCGTTCGTCACCAGCCACTCGATGCGGGCATCCGAGGCATCCATCGGCTGGACCCGCGCGCGGAGCGGATCGTCGGGCCCCAGTACGGCGCCCAGGGCCGCGCCGGACGCGAGCGCGCGACGGACGCGGTCGACCTTCTCGCGCGCGGCGACGACGTTGTGAGCGGCCGTGCGCCGCACCGCCTTCTCAACGGCGTCCCGCAGCGTGGCGCTCTTTGAATTCAGCAGCTCGATTGGAATCCCGACCCGCGGCGGCAAGCCGCCGATGTCGGCTCGACGCGTGGAGCTGGTGCACGGCGGCAGAGGCGTGCGGTCAGCCAGGCGTGCCGCGAAGCTCATGCCCTCGGGGAACTCGTCCGGACGCAGCAGCTGCAGCAGCCTGAAGAACCCATGCGCATCGTCCTCCAGCGGTGTCGCGCTCAGCAGCAACACGTGTCGACCCAGGGCGGCGATGGGCGCGACGGCACGCCAGCCCGGCTCGCCAGGATGGCCCGCCGGACGGCGCAGCCGCTGCGCTTCATCCACGACCAGCAGATCGATGCCGGCCCGTACGGCTTGCTCGGTCAGGTGCGGCCGTGCGATCAGCATCTCGAGCGAGATCACCGTGCGGCGATGGAGTTCGAAGGGATTGAAGTGGTCGCCAAAGTCCTTCGCCACGTCGCCCAACCGCTCGGAGTCGAGCAGCGTGAACACCTGGTGGTACTTCCGCCAGAGCTCGCCCAGCCACTGCACGGTCAGTGTGTCGGGCGCCACCACCATGCAGCGCGTGACCTTGCCCGCGTGGATGAGCCGATTGAGGATGAGCGATGCCTCGATGGTCTTACCCAGTCCCACTTCGTCGGCGAGCAGCCATCGCACCGGATCGGTCGCGCTGGCGCGCTCGGCGACGTGGAGCTGATGCGGGAACAGCCGAACCCGGCCGCCCAGGAACGAGCCCAGGCCGTCGGCCTCGCGAATGGCCAGTAGATGCAGGATGTTCATCCGCGTGATGAAATCATCCACGTCATCGAGGTCGCCAACGACGAGCCGCTCGAGGAGGGCGCCCTCGAGTTCCAGCGGCCACAGGGCGTGTGGCGGCTCCGTGCGTCCGTTCACCAGCGTCAGGCGGCCGTCAGGAAGCCGCGATGCGATGGAGGTGTCTTCGTGAGTCGCGGTAATGCGAACGGGCCGTCCCGGACTCAGGTCGACCCGGACCAGCGCATCGGTACCAGCGGCCAGGCGCAGCGTGGTTCCCGCACGCGGGAAGTCCACGACCAGCGCGCGGCCGTCGATGGCCGCGATCCGTCCGATCCCCAGTTCGGGATTGAAGCGGTGGATCAGGTAATCCCCGGTTGTCCAGCGGGTGGGTGCGTGGAGAGGCGGCAGGACTACGACGTTACCTCAGCGCCAGCGATCCCGCACGGAACCTTTGCCGAGGGTTGGGTGACGTGAACGCCGGAGGCCCCGCCCCCGGCCGGGCAAAGTGGCGCTATGCTGGTCGGTACGTGGCCCGTCATGCACCTTGACCGCAAACGACTAGCCTGGACACTGAGCGCGATCGTCCTCGTCATCGGTGCCGGCATCGGTGTCGCGCATGCGCAGCGGATCTGGGCAGGTGGATACGGGCGCACGCCGCCCAGATTTGCGACGGCCACGACCTTCGACGGCGGCTTCCACTTCTGCCGCGTGATGTTTCGCAGCGATCGCCGGGAAAAGCAGGGGTGGAGCACGGACTATCCCGGTGCCGACTTCAATTTCAGCGTCCGGCTGGCGGAGTTGACCAAGGTCCGCGTGACGATGGCGCGCGAGGGCGGCGAGCCGTTCCCCGATGCCGTCGTGGTCCGCCTCACCGACGACGCGCTGTTCCAGTGTCCGTTGATCTTCATGGAGGACGCCGGGACGGCGCGCTTCACCGAGACCGAAGGCGGACGGCTGCGCGACTACCTGCTCAAGGGCGGCTTCCTGCTCGTCTCGGACTACCACGGCTCCTGGGCTCGGGAGCAGTTCGACGAGGAGATGGGCAAGATCCTGCCGCGCGGACGGTATCCGATCGTCGATCTGACCCCACCCGGACACCCGATGTGGAACACCATGTTCCCGGTGACCCGCCTGCCGCAGATGGCCTCGATCATGACCTGGCGGCGCAGCGGCG
>JANORI010000516.1:0-1885 GCA_031415235.1 Acidobacteriota bacterium
ACCGCGGCCAGCCGCGCGTTGGGCGCGAAATTGGTGACCTGCGGCTCGATGCCGTAGCCCGCCGCCACCTGCAACGGCGTCACGCCCGCCGTGCTCGGGATGCTGGGATTGGCGCCGCCCGCAATCAGGATGCGCATGGCCTCCACGTCGTTGGCCTTGGCCGCCAGCCAGAAGGGCGTGGCGCCCACGGGATTGGCCCAGTCGCCGTGGAACGTGCGATACCAGGGCTTGCGCACGATGCGCGCGTTCGGGTCGGCGCCCTTGTCGAGCAGCGCCTGCAGCAGTTGCAGGTGGGTCGTGTGCTCTTCGGTGATGCTGGCCGGCGGATACCACGTGCGCTCCGGCCAGCGCGCATCCACGGCGGCCCAGAGCGGTCCGCTGCCGTTCTTGCTGAGCAAGTTCGGGTTGGCGCCGCCCTCGAGCAGCAGCATGGCGATGTCGAGGCGCCCGTTCACGATGGCCATCGTGAGCGCGCTCAAGGCGTCGGCGCCGCTCACCGCGTTGACCTCGGCGCCGCTCGAGACGAGTGCGCGCACCACGTCGAGGTGACCCTCGCGCGCCGCAAACATCAGGGCGGTGAGTCCGCCCATGGCGTTGATGTCGCTACGGCCACCTTCCGACGTGATCTCGCGCGTGCCTTTGCCCTCGGTCTTGGCCTTGTAGCGCTCGCCCATGGTGATGATCGGGCTCACCTTCGTAGCGGCGTTGGGATTGGCCTTGCGGGCGAGCAGCACCTTGACGGCCTCGACCCGGCCCTGGGCGGCGGCAAACATGAGTGGCGTCTGCCCATTGGTGGTGTCGGTGGCGTTGACGTCGGCGCCGCGCTCGATGAGCATCGTGACCGCGTCGGCCTTGCCGCCGCCGGCCGCAAACATCAGCGGCGTCGTGCCGTTGGTGTTCGGCGTCACGGCGTCGCCCTTGGCGTTGAGCAAGAGCGTCAGCACAGCGCTGTCGCCGCTCCTGGCCGCCATCATCACGGGGGTGAGTGCGCCGAGCCGGGTCTTGGCCTTCACGTCGGCGCCGGCTGCCAGCAGCATCCGCACCAGGTCGGCGTTGTGGTTGTACACCGCCCAGTGCAATGCGGTCGTCCCGTCGCCCTGGGCTGCGTTCACGTCGGCTTTCTGGGCGAGCAGGGCCCGCACCATCGACAGGTCCTGGCGCATGGCCGCGTCGGCGACGCTCGAGCTTCGTGCGGTGTCGCCCTGAGCGTCCACGTGACCCTCGAGTCGAAGGGCCAGCGCGCTGTCGGCGGCCTGCGCCACACCCGCGCTGCACAGCAGCGCGAGACCGCACCCGATGACGAGATGCCTGACCATGCTGGAGTCTCCCGGCGCTAGATGTCGACGGTGCCCGTGCTGTTGCCGACGCGGTCGGTCTGCACGCCGAGCTTCTGCAGGACGGTGAGCAGGACGTTGGCCTGCGGCGTCTTGTCCTGCTCGCGCACATGCAGGTTGCCCTCGAGCGCGCCGCTGGCCTTGCCGAGCAGCACGAGCGGCACGCGGCGATGACCATGCACGTTGCTGTCGCCCATCGGGCTGCCGTAGAGCACGAGCGTGTGGTCGAGCAGATTGCCGTCGCCGTCGGGCGTGTTCTTCAGCTTGTCGGCGAAGTAGGCCAGCACCGACAGGTGATAGCGGTTGATCTTGGCCTGATCTTCGATGGTCTCGGCGCGCTCGCCGTGGTGTGAGGCCGAGTGCCACGGCGTGGAGCAGCCGCTTTCGGCGAACACGCGGTTGCTCGTATCGCGGCTCAGCTTGAAGGTCGAGACGCGCGTGACCTCGGCGGCAAAGGCCAGCACCTGCAGGTCCATCATCAGCTTCACGTGCTCTTCCCACGAGTCGGGCACACCGATGGGCGCGGCCGGCAGCTCGCGCTCGGGGCCGTG
>JANORI010000517.1:0-3249 GCA_031415235.1 Acidobacteriota bacterium
CTCACTCGCGCAGGGCTGGGTGACATTGCCTTCGTGGGTCCAGGCGTGTCGGGCGCGCCGACCGACGCCACGGGCGCGTTCCAGATGTTCACCACCGAAACGTCGCCGGAGGCCCGGCGGCTTGCCTTCACGGGCGCGAACATCGTGGAGCGCCGCACCGCAGTTCGGGTGCCTGGCGCCAACGCGCTCATCTCGCTGATCGCAGCTACCTTCGACTTGGCCGCCTTCGATGAAATGTTTCGCGCGCCGGAGCTCACCAGGTGGACCTCGGCACCTCCGCTTGTCATCGAGAGGCGCGTGGTCCAGTTCACCGACGCGGACATGCTGGATGGTAGGGCGCTTGACGACATGATGTCGCCCGCAGAAACCGACTCGGTCCTTGCCGATCTCAACCGAGCTATCTCACCGATGACCGGACGCGCCTTCAGGGAGTTCTCGAGCGTCCGAATCGCGGTGAGTGCGGCCGGATCCGTCGTCGACCTGTGGAACGATGGCGTGATCACGGTGAGTTGGGCCGCCGGCCTGCAGGCGGCGACTGGGGCCTGGGGCTACGGCCGCTGGAGCTCGAAGGGAGACGGCACGGTCACAGCTGGCCTCCTCATCCTCGATAGCGGTTTCCAGCGGAGCGGCAGCCCGTTCGTGCGCTCGCTTCGTGTCCACGAGTTGGGCCACGCGCTGGGCTACCGCCATGTGACTGCGACACTCTCGGTGATGAATGCGTCGGCTTTACTCGAGCCCACGGCATTTGACCGTGACGCCACTCGCATCGCCTTCGACCGCCAGCCCGGCAACCTCTCACCCGATATCGATCCCGACTCGGCGACGACACGTCGTTTGAATACCGCCGGTCGACGATGGAGCGCGCCGCTTCCCTGATACTGGCCGGCACAGGATCCCTGGCCACCATTGCTGAGCCGCGTGATGCAGTCCGCGTTGTTCGGCCTGGTGTCGCCGAGCGCGGCCGTGCTGGTCGGCGCCGTGTCAGGGCTCACCCTGGTGACGATGGCGGCCGGCTACCTGCCGGCGCGCAAAGCCGCACGACAGGACCCGTGGGTGGCGCTACGCACGGAGTGAGGTCCCGGGGCGCCGGTGCCGCGGGAGCGAACCGACGAAGAACTTCCGGTCGGGCGACTCGCCGATGAGGTCCACGGTCGGATCCAGGCTGAAGGACGAGAACTGGGTCAGCACGTTGCAGGGCCGAAACGAGTACGACAAAGAGTAATAAAAACTTATTGTAATTAAATAATCAATAAGCTTGACTTTGCTTATGGCTGAAAAGTAGTTTAGCTATAAGAGGATCCAAATGAAGCTGACGGGAGCGCAGATCTTGTGGGAATCCCTCGTGCGCGAGGGCGTCACGTGCGTGTTCGGCTATCCGGGCGGGGCCATTCTGCCGGCCTACGACGCCATGCTCGACTACCCCATTCGCCACATCCTGGTCCGCCACGAACAAGGCGCGGCGCACATGGCCGATGGTTATGCGCGGGCCACGGGGCAGGTTGGCGTGGCCATCGCCACGTCAGGCCCCGGCGCCACGAACCTGGTGACCGGCATCGCCACCGCGATGATGGATTCGTCGCCCATCGTGTGCATCACGGGCCAGGTCGGCAGCAAGCTCATCGGCTCGGACGCTTTTCAGGAAACCGACATCACCGGCATCACCCTGCCGATCACGAAGCACAACTACCTGCTGTCGAATCCGGAAGACGTCGCGGCCACCGTGCGCGAGGCGTTCCACGTGGCCCGGTCGGGCCGGCCCGGACCGGTGCTCATCGACATGACGAAAGACTGCCAGCAGAAGTCGTGCGAGTTCACCTGGCCCGAGGCCAGCACCTCGCCCTCTGGCCGTCCGAATCTGGGGCCGAAGGAGACCGACCTCGAGGCCGCAATCGCGCTGCTGCAGACGGCGGCCCGGCCGATGATTCTCGCAGGCAACGGCATCACGGCCGCCGGCGCGAGCGAGATCGTGCGGCGGTTCGCGGAACATACCGACATTCCCATCGGCATGACCCTGCTCGGCATCGGCAGTGTGCCGGCCAGCCATCCGCTCAACCTGGGCATGATGGGCATGCACGGTGAAGCGTGGGTCAATCAGGCGATTCAGGAAGCCGACCTGCTCGTGGCGCTCGGCATGCGCTTTGACGACCGCGTGACCGGCAACGTGAAGACCTACGCCCTCAACGCCAGGAAGATCCACGTCGAGATCGACCGCTCCGAGATCAACAAGAACGTGAAGGTTGACGTGGGCCTGGTCGGCGACGTGGGCCAGATCGTGTCGGCACTGCTGCCGCGCGTGGCCAAGGGCGACCACTCGGAGTGGCGCGCGCACATCGACAGCATGAGGGGCGATGCCGCCGTGCGCGACATCAAGAACCTGCCCGACAGCGGCCATCTCTACGCGGCCCACGTCATTCACGACCTGTGGCGCGAAACCGAGGGCAAGGCCGTGGTCGTGACCGACGTGGGCCAGCACCAGATGTGGGAAGCGCAGTACTACCACCACGAGCAGCCGCGCTCGCTCATCACGTCGGGCGGTCTGGGCACGATGGGCTTCGCGCTGCCGGCGGCCAGCGGCGCCAAGGTGGCGCGGCCCGACGCCGAGGTGTGGGTGGTGGTGGGCGACGGCGGCTTCCAGATGACCATGTGCGAGCTGGCGACCATTGCCCAGGAGGGCATCGACATCAAGGTGGCCATCATCAACAACGGCTACCTGGGCATGGTGCGGCAATGGCAGGAGTTCTTCTACGAACGCCGCTATGCCGCCACGCCGCTCACCAGCCCTGATTTCGTGAAGCTGGCGGAAGCCTTCGGCCTGACGGCGATGCGGGTCTCCGAACGCGCCGACGTGATTCCCACCGTGCAGGCCGCACGCGCCCACAAGGGCACGGTGGTCATCGACTTCCGCGTGGAGCAGGAAGACACCGTCTATCCGATGGTGCCTGCGGGCGCCGACCTGCACAACATGATTCGCCGGCCGTCGGTGCTGGCGGAAACCGGAGCCGACCAATGATCACGTTCGTGGTGCACGTCGAGAACAAGCCCGGCGTGCTGACACGCGTGGCGTCGCTCTTTCGCCGCCGGGCCTACAACATCGAGTCGCTGACCGTGGGGCGCAGCGAGTCGCCGGGCGTGTCGCGCATGACCATCGTGGTCGACACCAACGACGAGGGGGCGCACCATGTGGCCGCGCATCTCTACAAGCTGGTGAACGTGCTGCGGGTGGACAACGTGACCAGCCGGCCGAACGTG
>JANORI010000518.1:0-2326 GCA_031415235.1 Acidobacteriota bacterium
CCGCTCACGCAGGCCGGCTACGACAAGGCCTATGCCGAGGCCGTCGAGAAATTCGACGCCATCCATCGGCTCACCAAAGAGATCGCGCCAAACCGCATCGGCCTGGCGCTCACGGCTGACGACGTGCGGTCGATTGCGAAATCGGGCCGCAAGGTGGCGCTCATCGGCGTGGAGAACGCGTATCCGGTCGGCACCGACCTCACGCGCATCAAGGCCTTTCACGATCGCGGCGGGCGCTACATGTCGCTGGCTCACAACGGCCACAGTCAGTTCGCCGACTCGAACACCGGCGAGCGCGACGGCAAGTGGCTGCACAACGGCCTGAGCGACCTGGGCAAGCAGGCCGTGGCCGAGATGAATCGCTGGGGCATCATGGTGGATGTCTCGCATCCGTCGAAGCAGGCCAACCTGCAGGCCATCGCCCTGTCGAAAGCGCCAGTGATTGCGTCGCATTCCGCCGCGCGCGCGGTGGCCAATCACAGCCGCAACATGGACGACGAGCAGCTGCAGGCGCTGAAGAAGAATGGCGGCGTGATTCAGACCGTGGCCTTCGACGGCTACGTGAAGATCAAGCCGCCGGATTCACCTGAGCGTGCCGCGGCCCTGGCGAAGGCGCGTGGCGCCATGCCCCCAGGCGGCCCGGGCGAGATGACCGACGCGGCCCGCGCCCAGTTTCGCGCTCGCATGGCAGCCGTGGACAAGCAGTTCCCGCCCGCGCCCATGGCCACGGTGGCCGACTTCGTGAACCACATCGACTACCTGGTGAAGACCATCGGCATCGACCACGTGGGCATCTCGTCGGACTTCGACGGCGGGGGTGGGGTGGCGGGATGGAATGGCGCCGACGAGACGTTCAATGTGACGTTGGAACTGGTGAAGCGCGGCTACACCGAGGAGCAGATCGGCAAGCTGTGGAGCGGCAATCTGCTGCGCGTGATGGCGGATGTGGAGCGCGTGGCGAAAGAGATCCAGGCGGGGAAGCGGTGAACCTCGCGCACCGCGCGCGGCCGTGGGTGTTGTGCGTGCTCGCTGCGACTAGCGTGGCGGTGATGGCGCAGTCGCAGGGACGCATCATCGACGGCACCCTTGCGGCGAAGAAGATGTTCGCGGACCAACAGATGGCGGCCTTGGCCGTGCCCTTCACGGGCGTGCGCACGGCCGCCGGCGTGCCGCCTGGCTTGTTCCCGGTGCGCGCCACGGGCGTGTCGACCGAGCCGGTGCGGCTTGCGGCCGACGCGTTCCTGGCGTCGCTCACGAGCACGCAGGCGATCCGTACGGTGTTTGCCGTGGACGACGCCGAATGGCGCCGCTGGTCGAACGTGGACAACGGCATCTACGTGCGCCAGGGCGTGAGCTTGAAGGAGATGAGCGAGGCGCAGCGGCAAGCGGCGATGGCGCTCGTGCGCGCGTCACTCAGTGCCAAGGGCCTGGCCCTCACCGACGCCATCAGGAAGACCGACCAGACGCTTGCCGAGATCAACAGCGATGCCGTGCGCTACGACGAGCAGCTCTACTTCTTCACTCTGATGGGCGTGCCCTCACGCACGGAGCCCTGGGGCTGGCAGATCGACGGCCATCATCTGGTCATCAACTACTTCGTGCTCGGCGATCAGGTGGTGATGACCCCGGTCTTCATGGGCGGCGAACCCGTGGTGGCCACGACCGGCAAGTACGCCGGCAACGCGGTGCTGCAGACGGAGCAGGCACAGGGCCTGGCGTTCATGCGGGCGCTCACGCCCGAGCAGCAAGGCGCGGCCACCCTTCGGCGCGACAAGACCAGCAACGACATCCAGGCCCAGGCCAACCAGGACAACCTGGTGCTCGAGTACCAGGGGCTGAAGGCAAGCGCACTGTCGGCGCCGCTCAAGACCCAGTTGCGGGCGCTGATTGCGCTCTACACCGGTAACCTGCGCGATGACCAGGCCCGGGTGCGGATGGCCGATGTCGAGGCCCACCTCGACGACACGTGGTTCGCGTGGTCGGGCGGCACCTCGGACACCGACGTGTTCTACTACCGCATCCACAGCCCGGTCGTCCTGATCGAGTTCGACCATCAGATGCCGGTCGGCACGCGAATCCTCAACACCGTGGCTCGCCCGACCCGCGCGCACATCCACGTGGTGGTGCGCACGCCGAACGGCAACGACTACGGTAAAGACCTGCTGCGGCAGCATCTGGTGACGCACCCGCACTAGCCAGAGCCCGGCGCTACGAGCCGAGCTTGACGTCGATCGAGGCCACCGTGGTGTCCCAGGCCACGGTGAGCGTGGCGCCGCCCGTGGTGACGTTGGCGAAGCCGATCGTGAGCTGTTCCACCGACGTGTCG
>JANORI010000519.1:0-3512 GCA_031415235.1 Acidobacteriota bacterium
CGCGCCTGCTCGGGACTCATGTAGGCCGCCGTTCCGAGGACGACCCCGGGCTTCGTCATTGCCGGCGAGGTCATGGTCGGTGTCTGCGAGCCGTCCGAGTCAGCGCTGATGGGTGCTGTCACCTTCGCCAGGCCAAAGTCGAGGACTTTCACCGCACCGTCGTCGCGCACCTTGATGTTCGCGGGTTTCAGATCGCGGTGGATGATGCCTAGCTCGTGCGCCGCCTCGAGGGCCTCGGCGATCTGTCTGGCGATCCTCAACGCCTCGGCGATCGGGATCCTCCCGCGCGCGATGCGCTGCGAGAGATCCTCGCCCTCCACCAGTTCCATCACGATCGCCCTGACGGCCGCCTGCCCTGAGCCTGCTTGCCCTGAGCTTGCCGAAGGGGCCGAACGGGCGCCCTCCTCGAGGCCATAGATGGCGCCGATATGAGGATGATTCAGCGACGCGAGCACCCGCGCCTCGCGTTCGAACCGGGCCAGCCGGTCGGGATCGTCCTGGAACGCGCGCGGCAGGATCTTGATGGCGACGTCTCGCCCCAGTCTGGTGTCCCGCGCCCGGTACACTTCGCCCATGCCGCCCACGCCCAGCAGCCCCTGCAACTCGAACACGCCAAGCCGTCGCCCGGTGAGTGACGAGTGCGCGGGCACGCCGTGACGGGCGGCGAGGTCCAAGGCAGGGGTGGCGAGAAAACCGGTCGCCGACTCCGGCTGGTCCAGCAGCGATTGCACCTCGGCCTGGAGCACCGCGTCACCGGCACAGGCGGCGACCAGGGCCGCCGCGCGCTCGTCCACAGGACGCGCCAGCACGTCGTGATACAGCGCCTCGACGCGTCGCCAGCGGTCGGTCGGGCCGGTCATGCGTCGATGTTACGCGCAAAGACCATGAGCGCGACATCGTCCGGCACTTCCCGAGGCTGCGATCGAGACAGCCACCACGTGACGGTGCTACGCTCCGTCTGTGACGTCCGACCCGCCGAGAGTCTATTTGGAGACCAGCGTGATCAGTGAAGCGCCGGTCATCTGCACACCCGAAGAGCTCTTGGAGGACTGACCATGGTCGAGCCGAATGACCGAGCCAACGATGACGTTCCGGACGAGATCGTGGAAGACATCCGGGCCGTCCGGCGGGCGCACGCCGCTGCCTTCGGATTCGACACCGCTCGCATCGTGGGTGACTTGAGACAGAAAGATGCAGCATCGGTCGACCGTGTGGTGTCTCTGCCACCCAAGCCAGCTCGCCACCGACAAATGGCGGCCGGGGAGTAGACGCGAGACGGGCGCCACACAGGTGGCCCGGGTCCGCTCGGCCCATTCGCGCCTGGCGTTCGAGCCTGGAGCGCGGCATCACCGGCACACGCCGCGGCCAGCGCCGCCGCCCGCTCGTGCATGGGAGGCGCGAGCATCGCGTGATACAGCGTCTCGACGTGGGGCCACCGGTCGGTCGTCATGCGACTCCCAGCGTCAGTGGACTCACGGCGTCGGCCCTGTTGCGTTGGGCCGCGCCCCAGACCCCGCCGCGCCCAACTCCCGCGAGAGCCACGCCTTCGCGAGTTTCCAGTCGCGCATCACCGTATCCACCGACACCGTCAAGACCGAGGCGGTTTCCTCGACGCTGAGCCCGCCGAAGAATCGCAGCTCGATCACGCGGGCCTTGCGCGCGTCCACCGTGGCCAGCGCGTGCAGCGCCTCGTCGAGCGCGACGAGGTCCTGGCCCGGCTCGTCCGTCACGGCCAACGCCTCGTCGAATGTCACACGGACGGCGCCGGCGCCGCGCTTCTGGTACCGCTTCGACCGGGCGACGTCGACGAGGACGCGCCGCATCAGCCGCGCGGACATGGCCAGGAAGTGGGCCCGGTTCTGCCAGTTGACGTGCTGGACGTCGATCAGTCGGAGGTACGCCTCATTCACCAGCGCGGTTGCCTGTAGGCTGTGCCCGGCGCGCTCGCCCGCCATGCAGCGCCTGGCGATGCGGCGGAGTTCGTCATGCACCAGCGGGATCAACTGGTTGAGCGCAGCCTCATCGCCCTGCCCCCATGCCAGCAGTAGCCCAGTGACCTGGTGCGAAGAGCCAGCCATGCCTCGATACTACGGCATCCTGGGCTCCGGCATTCGCGGACTCGGCCCGGGCGTCAGGGAGTCGTTCGTGGGCACCGCCCTCCGCACCTATGATGGCCAGGGACGATTCACCCAGATAGACAACGGGCACGGCGAGATCACTGGCTTTCGGCAGGACGTGCCGGCCTACGGCACATGCGAAGTCAACGCCAATTGCTCGGGCACTTCCCTCATCTACTTTCCGGGTGCACCATCTCCTGTCGAGACCGCCTTCGTCATCGTCGCCCACGGCGACGAAGTCAAAGACGCCGGATGGCGCCCGCGCCCACGCTGGTGACGGCGTCCCTGTGGCGGGTGGGTCGGTAGACCGTTAGCGGCCGGTGTGTCGGCAATGCCTCCGGGTGGCGGCGAGGTCCTCTCGCCGAGGGCCCCGACCGCCGTGCCGGGGGCGACCGACGCCGTTGGCGGAGCACGCATTCCATATCGCGTCGCTTCGCCGATCGGCTCGATTTTCCCGCCACCTCCAACATTCCTCCACGGCTCGGGCCGCTGCCCCGCCGCCTCCAATATCCCTTCACAATTTGGGCCGATCTTGGGAGTCTGTCGAGGACGCCGGTGAACTCGACGAACGGCGGCAACTGCCGCCGAGAGAACGCGCGCGGACGCCGTTGCGTTGACATGTGATCTACATGTGCGCATGCTTGCAACATGTCAAAGATGGTTCAGGTTCGAAACGTCCCAGACGGCCTACATCGGAAGCTGAAGGCCCGCGCCGCCGTGGCGGGTCAGACGCTGTCGGACTACCTGCTGGCGGAGTTCGGGCGCATTGCCGCGCGGGCCCACTCGTGAGGAGATGTTGACCCGCATCCACGGGCGCGCGCCCGTCAAGTTACGAACGCCTGCGGCTGTCGTGATTCGGGAAGAGCGTGAGACGGCGTGATGTCCCCGCGGTGGCGGTCGGCTGCGGCTGATCGCGCTCGTCGAAATCGTAGAAGCTCGCCTCGCCCTTCAACCGCCTTCTCAAGTACGATGCTTAGCGTGGCGAGGATGGTGATCGCCGCTCGACGTCAGCGAGGCCGAGGACTGTCGAGAAATACATCTCGTGTTCTCGTCCGCGGCGTCGTACGCTCTGCCGATGGAACGCACCCCCCGCGTCAAGAACCGATGGCTGTCGTGGAAGCTGACGATCCTCCTGGGCACGCTGGTCTCGCTCGCGTGTCTGGCGCTGCTGCCTGACGAGCGAGAGAACGGCATGGAGCCCGAGGGGGATCGTCCGGAACGCGTCAGCATCGCTCGACTCCTGGCGCAGCTCACCCCGACAGAGCGGCAGCCAGGAGGAATGTTCCTTCCGCGAGGGAAAGGAACCCTGCTCTGGGAGTCGTTTGGGCCGCAGCCCAACACAAACCAAAACAGGTCGGGAGGAGCGAATGCAACCGGCCGCGTCTCAGCGTACTC
>JANORI010000520.1:0-4226 GCA_031415235.1 Acidobacteriota bacterium
TCGCCGCATTCGCCTCAGCAAGAAAGCCGTGGCCGAGCAGCGCGAGCAGGCAGAACTGCGTGAATACTCGCAGCGCCCGGACGCGGCGCCGACCTCGTCGATGGGATCGCTGGCCGACAAGCTGCGCGGGGCGCTCGACACACGGCGCAAGTAAGGACGAACCTCCCCTGGCGTTCCTGCCGGAAACCAGGGGCGTGTCGCTGGAACAGATCCAGCGCAGGCTCGGGATCGAATAGGGGGCGCGCGTGCTTTGTGGTG
The DNA here is from genome assembly GCA_031415235.1 of Acidobacteriota bacterium. Classification (GTDB taxonomy): domain Bacteria; phylum Acidobacteriota; class Vicinamibacteria; order Vicinamibacterales; family UBA2999; genus CADEFD01. Next base: position 259 of record JANORI010000520.1, read on the forward strand.
GCATCGAAGCGGGCGGCACCAAGTTCGTGTGCGTCGTGGGCAGCGGCCCCGACGACATCCGCGCGGAAGCGCGGATCCCCACTACGTCGCCGGACGAGACACTCGGCGACGTCCTGCGGTTCTTTCGGGCGCAGATGGCGGAGCACGGCCCACTCAGTGCCATCGGCATCGGGTCGTTCGGTCCCGTGGACCTTCATCCCGCGTCCACGCGACGGGGCTTCATCACGTCTACCCCCAAGCCCCGCTGGGCGAACACCGACGTGGCCGGCCCCTTTCGTCGTGAGTTCGGCGTGCCCGTGGCGTTCGACACCGACGTGAACGCGGCGGCTCTCGGCGAATGGCGCTACGGCGCCGCGCAGGGCCTCGACACGTTTCTCTACCTCACCGTGGGCACAGGGATCGGCGGTGGGGGGCTGGTGGGCGGCCGCGTGATGCACGGACTCGTGCATCCCGAAATGGGCCACGTGCGTGTACCGCACGACCTCAGCGCGGATCCGTTCCCGGGCGTGTGCCCGTTTCACGGCGACTGCCTCGAGGGTCTGGCCAGCGGGTCCGCCCTGGCCGGGCGTTGGGGCCAGCCCGCGGATGCGCTTCCCGGCGAGCATCCCGCGTGGACGCTCGAAGCGCGCTATCTTGCGCTGGCGCTACAGGGCTTCGTGTGCACGCTGTCACCCCAGCGCATCGTGATGGGCGGAGGCGTGATGGACCAGCCGCATCTGCTGCCGCGCGTGCGGCAGCAGCTGAAGGCGCTGCTCAACGGGTACATCCAGGCGCCCGAGGTGCTGGACGACATGGATGGGTACGTCGTGGCGCCTGCCCTTGGCAGCCGCTCCGGGGTGATCGGCGCACTCGTGCTGGCGGCTCAGGTGGCAACGTAGACCGATTCGTCGCCCACTGGCTCAGTACGAGAACATCAGACCGGCGATGCGCCACGCGCCCTGCGTCTCGACGAGCGTGAGCACGAGCCGCCCGCGTCGTGTCGTGTCGTCCTGGCGGAACACGAAATCGGCCCATGCCGTGGCCAACCGGCCAGTTCGTTCGATCACGATGTGCTCGAGCGTTTCCGACATTTCGGTCGCGCGCGCGAATCCACGTGCCTGGGACTCGTAGAAGTCCTCGAGCGTGCGGACCGTGACGACGCCGTTCGCCCCCGGTGACGTGGCCGTGAAGGTGGGCAGAAAGAGCGTGCGCCACTCGGGGAGTGTGTCCTTGCGATACAACCTGACGTAGGCACCGACGACCGTGCCGACGGCCTCGGTGCTCCTGGAGGCGTCCGTGGCAGACGCGACCTGCGCTGCATCCATTGACCGCGCAACCGCGCACATCGCGGCCAGACACAGGATCATCGTGAAGCGACGAGACCGGCCGTGCGGCTCGACCGCCACGCCCCTGGCCGGCCGTTCGCCGCCGCGAGGGCCTCGGCGCTTCGGCCGCGATGCACGCCCTCCACGATGCGCCAGCGCTTGCGGGATAGCTTCGGAATTCACCACCGAAGTATACCGATGCAGGTGGCGACGCTGCCGTGGCCGGTGGCGCCTTTTGTGCCACGATGAACGGCGCGGTCGCGTCGCCCTGGCCGCACCCTGGAGTTCCGATGAGAGGTCTTGCATCTGTGTTGCCTCTGGTTGTGGCTTCGGCCAGTGTGGCCGCGGCTGGTCCCGCGTCTGGCACCGTGAAGTCAGAGACCGGCACGATCTCGCCGAAACAGGCGATTGCGTACGTCGTGCGCGACGGGCGCAACGCCCGGAACACGCGCGTCGAGGTGCTGCTGACCGACGTGCCCGTCGACGCCGCCCGGCTGAAGGACGACCTCGATCCGCACGCGCTGGCCATCAACTTCGCCGAACTGCGGGACCGCAACTACCTGTTGCTGTGGGTGTCGGCCGACGGCGCGGTGACCATGAACGCCACGTACTCCAAGACCATGACGCAGTACATGAACGATGGGTCCGGTGGGCTCGAGGCCGAACTCACCACGAACACCCCGACGAAGATCGAAGGCCGCGTGTTCTCGGCCGCGCCCATGAAGACGATGGACGGGCCCACTTACACGATCGACGTGAAGTTCTCGGCTGATGTCATGCCCGCCCTGACAGGCGCGCCGTTGCCGGTGGGCGGAGGCGATCCTGGGAAAGCCCTCACCGGCCTCCTGGCTGCCGTCACGAAGAAGAACTGGCCGGGCATCAAGGCGGGGCTGAGCCCGAAGGCGCTGCCGGGATACGACCGGGACTACAACACGCCGGCCGAGAACGCGTCGGCGGCGGTCGACATCTTCAATGCACGGTTGCCCATGACGAAGGCGAAGGTCGCCGGCGGCGTGATGGTGAGTGAGTCGGTCGCCGTGCTCGAACTGGAAGGCGAGCGTTTCGGCAGCCGGGCGCTGTCGCTCGTGAAGATGGTGAAGACGGGCGCCGCGTGGCAGTTCGAGGAGTCCGCACCGGCCGGTTCACTACGGTAGCCCACCGCGCGTGTGTTGGGCGCAATCCGGGAATTGATGTCACTCGGGAGGAGTTGCAGTCATGGCACGCACGTCGCTCGTCGCAGTCGGAATCGTGGTCTTGGGCGTCGTCGCCGACACACGGCCGCCAACCGCACAGCAGGCCCCTGCCACCCACGGTCACGGCGCTTCGGCCGGCAAGCTCGGCGCCGTGCATTTCGCGACGTCATGCGCGCCGTCGGTGCGGGCGGAGTTCGACCGGGGCGTGGCCCTGCTCCACTCGTTCTGGTTCTCCGCGGCGGTCGAGTCGTTCAACGCCGTCCTGAAGGCCGATCCCACCTGCGTGATGGCGCAGTGGGGCATCGCCATGAGCTGGTGGAGCAATCCGTTTGGCGGCTTCCGCACATCGCGGGCGCTCGAGAACGGGCTCGTCGCCAGCGACGCCGCACGCGCGATCCCAGGCGCCACTGCGCGCGAGCGGGCCTATGTGGCGGCCGTCGACCAGCTCTACCGCGACGCTGCCACGCGTGATCAGCGCACGCGCACCGTGGCCTACGAGAAGGCCATGGAGGCCCTCGTCGCGGCGTATCCCGACGATGTCGAGGCCCGCATCTTCTATGCGCTCGCGCTGGGGCAAACGGCGCTGCCCACCGACAAGACCTATGCGAATCAGTTGAAGGCGGCCTCCATCCTCGAAGAGGAGTTTGCGCGTCAGCCGGAACATCCCGGGCTGGCGCACTACATCATTCACAGCTTCGACGTGCCGCCGCTGGCGTCGCGAGGGCTGAACGCGGCCCGGCGCTACTCGGCGATCGCGCCCGACGCGCCCCACGCGCTCCACATGCCGTCGCACACCTTCACGCGCCTGGGGTTGTGGCAGGACTCGATCGACACGAACCTGAAATCAGCCGCCGCCGCGCACCTCGACCCCGGCGCCGCATCGGAAGAACTGCACGCGCTCGACTACCAGGTCTATGCGTACCTGCAGACCGCGCAGGACGCTGCCGCCCGTCGGTCAATCGATCTCGTGAAGCCGCTCGGCGAGAAGATCCCGAACGGTGGTGTTGGCAATGCGGCGCCACCCTCGGCCGGGTACTACGCCGTGGCTGCGATCCCCGCGCGCTACGCACTCGAACGCGCGGCCTGGGACGAAGCCGCGGCCCTCGCGCCATCGGCCACGCCGTTTGCCTTCGCCGACGCCGTCACCTATTTCGCGCGGGCGCTCGGCGCGGCCCGCCTCGAGCGCGTGGACGCCGCGCGACAGGATGTCGAGAAGCTCGCTGGACTGCGCGACACCCTGAAGGCGGCCAACGATGCGTATTGGGCTGAGCAGGTCGAGATCCAGCGGCTCGGCGCCGCGGCGTGGGTCGCGCTGGCCGAAGGGCAGCAGGTCGTGGCCTTGGGGTTGATGCGCGAGTCGGCCGACCGCGAAGACGCCACCGAGAAAGCCGCGCTCACGCCCGGCCCCATCAAGCCCGCGCGCGAACTGCTGGGCGAGATGCTGTTGCAGGTGAAGCAGCCCGCGGCAGCG
>JANORI010000521.1:0-2172 GCA_031415235.1 Acidobacteriota bacterium
CATCATCCGGCTCGGGTTTCTCGCGGTCCTGCCAACGAGCGGTATAAGAGACTCCTTGAACGACTCAGCGACCACATTCGTCGTGGGCGCGAGGCAACGACGTCGGCTACCCGTTGAAATCGTGCGAGCCGATCGCGATTAGCCACCATTGAGGGCGGCAGGACCTTGATGGCGACTTGGCGTTTCAGCTTCGTATCGGTGGCTCACTGCGCGGGCAGCTTCGCCTTCAGCTCTTCCAGCCAGTTGAGGACGACGACCATCGTCGGCGCCCGCGTGGCAGCCGTATCCTTGATCATCAGGAACCGCTGGCCATCGGGGGAGACGTCGTAACCGCGAGCGGCCGCGCCGCTTAAATACCGCGTCGCGAACAGCGTAGTCGCGGGGCCGGCGCTGAAGGTTGGCGTCGTCTGAACCGGGACGCGGGTCATCGCTCCGGCGCTGTCGAGATAGAACAGCTCGGTGCCGCTCCGCGCCCACAGTGGTCGCGTGCCTCCGCTCGTCGAGACCATCCAGTTGCCGGCGTCCACGTTCGGGAACGGCCGAACGAAGATTTCGTTGCGGCCCGACGTGTTCGACTGAAACGCCAGCCAGCGCCCGTCGGGCGACAGCTCGCCGTTGTGCTCGTCGAACGGCGTCTGCGGCAGCAGGGGCTCGGTCTGGCGTGGCGGGGTCCCCGGCGAGGGCGACGGGCTGGTCCCCGGCGACGTCGAAGGGCCTGCCCTGAGCGAAGTCGAAGGGTCCAGGCGAAGCACCCGCAGATCGTAGCCCGGGGCTTCCCGGACGATCAGCCGCGTGCCGTCGGGCGAGATCGACATCGGCGCCTGGGCGTTGGGACTCGTGGTCAGGCGCTCGGCGGTCCCGGTGTTGTTCGCCGCCTGCCAGAAGAGATTGTTAATACCCGCGCGCGCCGACGCGAAGATCACGCGCCGGCTGTCCGGAGTCCACACCGGGATCAGGTCGTTGGCGGGCGCATCGGTCAGCCGGGTCAGCGTTTCGCGCACGAGATCCCAGATCCAGATGTCCTGTTGCTGGTCGCGAATGTCGAGCGCCACCCGCGTGCCGTCTGGCGAGAGGCGCGGGATGGCGTAGGCGCGCGGCGGCGCGGCCGTCAGGGGCGCCTCGCCGCCGTCGCGCGTGACCCACACCAGTGAGCGCTGGGCCTCCGCCTCCGTGCCGGGGACATACACGAGCGCGCCCGTCCGCGACACGCTGAACTGGGCGGTCCTCACCGCCTCGACCACGGTCACCGGGTCGCTCCTCACGGCGAGGGTGTCCGGATCGACGCGCACGGCGCGCCGCGTGCCCGCGACCGCGTAGACCAGATAACCGGCCTGGCCCGAGCCTGCCGGCCCTGAGCTCGCCGAAAGGGCCGAAGGCGCGACGTACTCGGCCCGACTTCCCCCGCGCACCAGCGTGGTGGTCTGGCCGGTCGTGAGATCCCGCACGGCGATCTGCGAGGCGTTGATCCCGCCGCCCGACGGGCTGACGGTGAACAGTACGGCCCGCCCGCCAGGCAGGACGGACGGGAACAAATGATCCGCTTCGCCTTGCGCGGCATCGGGCGTGGTCAGCACGGTCGGCGTCCCGCCCGCGGCTGGGACGCGGAACAGGCCGGTGGTGGGATCGCTCGTCGCGAAGACGATCGAGTCGTCTGGTGCCCAACTCGCGCCGCGCGGTATGCCCACGATGGGGCACAGGATGATGGGCGCCCCCCCCGTGATCGCGACCTTCCGGAGTTCGGTGCCCGTAAAGTACCCGACCCAGCGGCCGTCGGGCGACAGGAACGGGTTGAGCGCACCGGTGATGCCGCGGAGTGGCACCGGGTCGAGCGCCTCGATCGCCCGCACCATCAACTGCGCCCCACCCGCCACATAGACGAGGTGCCGGCCATCGGCGGACAGGACAAAGTCGCGGTCGACGGTGCTGAAGGCGAGCGCCTGCGCGCCCGTCGGGGCCACGGCGAAGCGCATCAGCTGCAGCGGCACGGGCGTGGGACGCATCAGCGCCCAGGTGGCGAGCGTGGCGACGACGGCGGTGACGAGGAGCGCCGCGCTCACCATGGCGATGGTGCGGCGTGGCGACGCGGGCGTGGCGGCCGTCGTGGTCTGGGGTGTGGCCGTCTCGAACGCGCCCTCGAGTGCGAGGCGCGCCTCACCGATGTCGCGCAAGCGC
>JANORI010000522.1:0-4454 GCA_031415235.1 Acidobacteriota bacterium
GGCGCTCGGGCGCGACTTCGGGGCAGACGACGACGTGCCCAACGCGCGCCGCGTCGCGATCATCAGCGACGGGCTGTGGCGGCGCCGTTTCGGCGCCGAGCCGTCAGTGGTCGGGCGCAAGGCCGTGCTGGCGGGCGAACCGCACGAGATCATAGGCGTGTTGCCGCCGCGCTTCCGCCCGGTCATTGCCGCCAGCGCCGACGTCTGGCGGCCGCTGCGGTTGAACACCGCCACGCCAGCGCGCGGCATGGTGGTGCTACGCACGGTGGCGCGGCTGGCCGACGGCATCACGCTCGCGCAGGCGCAGAGCGCGGCTACCGACCTGGCGCGGCGGCTCGAAGAGCAGCATCCCGACTACAACGAGAAGACTGGCTTCCTGGTGCAGCCCCTGCGTGAGCGTGTGACGGGACGGATCCGGCCGGCGCTGCTCGCCCTGGCCGGCGCGGTGGCGTTCGTGCTGCTCATTGCCTGCGCCAACATCACCAACCTGCTGATGGCGCGTGCGTCTGGACGCCGCCGCGAACTGGCGACGCGCGTCGCCTTGGGCGCCGGCCGGGGGCGGATGCTGCGTCAGCTCGTGACCGAGAGCCTGGTCGTGGCCGTGGGCGGCGGGGCCGCCGGCCTGGTGGCGGGCATCTGGGGCGTGGACGTGCTCGTGGCCATGGCGCCGGCCGACGCGCCGCGGCTGAACGAGGTGCGGATCGACGGAACCGTGCTCGCGCTCACGGCGGGGCTCACGCTGGTGACCGGCCTGCTGGTGGGACTTGCGCCGGCGCTCCAGCTGTCGTTTGCGGACGTGACCCACGCCCTCAAGGACGGCGGGCGCGGCACCTCGGGCGGCGGCAGCCGGGCCCTGCGCCGGGGCCTGGTCACGGCGGAAGTGGCGCTGGCCCTGGTGCTGCTGACGGGCGGCGTGCTGCTCATCGAAACCTTCAGCCGCCTCCAATCGAGTGACCTCGGTTTCCGTACCGATGGCGTGCTGGTCGGGGCCATCGTGCCGCCGCGGACGGCCTACGACACCCCGGCGAAGACGGTGGCGCTCTACGATCAGGTGCTCGAACGGGTCGCCGCGATTCCCGGCGTGCAGAGCGCCGCCCTCACCTCCGTGCTGCCGCTCGACGACGGCGACAGCGACATGTCGTTCGACATCGAGGGCCGGCCACCGGCCACGTCGCAGTCGGACGCGCCGGTCACGTGGTACCGCCAGGTGAGCGCCGGCTACTTCGACGTCATCGGCATGCGGCTGGTGCGCGGCCGCAGCTTCGCGACCCGGGAGCCGGCGCCCTCCGTCGTCGTCAACGAGGCCTTCGTACGCCGCTATTTTCCCGGCGAGGATCCGATGGCCGGACGCATCCGCTTCGGCGGCCCGGCCCGGCCCACGTTCGCCATCATCGGCGTGGTCGCCGACGTGCGCGGACGCGGCGCCCGCGAAGAGGCCCGCGTCGAGACGTTCATCCCGTACTGGCAACTGCCCGACTGGGGCATCAGCATCGTGCTGCGCGGGACGACCCCCGGGAGCTGGTCGGTGCCGCTCAGACAGGCGGTGTCGTCGATCGATCGAAACCTGCCGGTGACCGGGGTGCGGACGATGGCGGAGATGCTGGGGGCGTCGATCAGCCAGCCGCGCTTCCTGGCTACCCTGTCGGGTGGCTTCGCCGTGCTGGCGCTCGTGCTCGCGGCACTCGGCATCTACGGCGTGATGGCCTACGCCGTGACCCAGCGGACCACGGAGATCGGCGTGCGCATGGCGCTTGGGGCGAGCACGGCTGAGGTGTTCCGGCTGATCATCGGCGACGGCGTGAGGTTGGCGGCGGCCGGCGTCGTCCTCGGCGTGGCGGGGTCCGTGCTGGCCGCACGAGCCCTGGCCACACAGCTCTTCGGCGTCGAGGCCACCGATCCGCTGCGGCTCGGCGGCATCGCCGTCGTGCTGCTCGGCGTGGTCGTGGTCGCGTGTCTGGTGCCGGCGTGGCGCGCCATGCGCCTCGACCCGGTGGAGGCGCTCAGGGCCGACTGACCGGGGCTGTCATGTGGCCGCGTCGAATTCCAGATTGCGCGTGACCCGCGTGCCGGTAGCGCGCAGCTCGCCCAGGTAGTGCGCCACGCGGCGCGCACACTCCGCCCGGTCGTAGTTGTCGAGCGTGAGGTTGAGCAGGTCGATGTACCACGGCGCTTTCGCTGGCGTGGTCACGAGCGCCTCCACCAGGTCGCGCGCGATCGGCAGCGTGGTGCCCTTGGATGTGTCGTGCACGTCGCGCGTGCCAGCCGCGCGCAGCTTGGCGTACTCCTCATCCAGCAGTCGGGCAAACAGAGCCGGGGTCAGCGTGTCGCCGGCGTTCACGCCCGCGGCTTCGTCGCCCTCGCTGAACGGCGCCTGTTTGTGCAGCCATTCCCACAGGATGCTCACGCGGATTTCGCCGGTGGCCATGTCTTCCATCAGGTAGAGCACGTCGTCGTTGCCGAAGAAGTCCGCGGGCTTGAGCGCCGCGGCCTGCATCCCCTGGCCGAACGCGTTGCCATACTGGATGGCCACGCTGATGAGATCGCGCGCGCCCCGCACCGTGCGCGGGGCTGCTTCGAGTGCGCGCAAGCTGGCGGCATCCTCGCCGCTGTAAGTGAGGGCAGGGAAGGGGCGTCCGCGCTGATTGGCCGCGCCGGCCGCGTCCCACACCGGCCGTACGATATGCACCATCTTCCAGTGCGCCACCCACTTGCCGCTGGCGCCAGCCGAGCGTTCGCGCTCTGCGCCAGCCACGGCGCGCGCCATGCTCGCAGACACGCCGGCGGCTGAGCCGACGGGGATGTTCGGCTCCATGCCGCCCTGCCACAGCGCGCACTGGCCGTTCCTGTCGGGTGTGTTCACGGCGCGACGCACGCGGTCTTCGTAGGCGCGCATGTAGCCGTAGGTCATGGTGATGGCATCGATGTTCGGATTCTGGAACGTGTCGTCCCACGCCACCGCGTCGGAGACGCTGTTGATGTAGTCCCATCGGCCGGTGTTGAATCCGGCGAAGTGCGCGCCGAGGGCGGCGCGAATTTCCATGAGCTGATAACACGCCTCGAGCTGCTCCACGAGCACGTAGGCCTTGATCGAACCCAGCGCGCTGCCGAGGACCTGCTCGAGTGCCGACAGGATGTCGTGCCAGAGGGCGGCCTCCTCAGCCGTCTGGATCTTCGGCAGGTAGAGCACCACCGGACGCCCGAGGGCCACGAGGTGCGGACGGCAGTTGGCCACGTAGAGCGCCAGGTCGACGATCGAGGCTGAGAACCCGGTGCCGCCGGCCCAGCGCACATGGCGGTCGTCGAGATGCAGACCGCGCGCCCGGAAAATGGGCAGCGTCACGTCGAGCTGGCGCCGCCAGTCGGTCACGATCGGCCGGCTGAAGAACGCCGCTGACCACGTGTTCATCTCGTCGGCCACCGACGCCGCCACGTCGAGGAAGACCTGCGCGCGCGACAACGCCAGCGCGAGGTTGCGCTGGTTGTCGAGCGACATGGTGGAGACCTGCCCCAACGCGTCTTCGCCGTCGAACATCCAGCCATCGGCGCCCGACAGCAGGGCATAGGCCACGTTGCGCAGGCTGCGCTCGAGCGGCGTGTCCGGCCGGGCGGCCGGACCGGTGCCCTGTATCCACTGGCGGTCGAGATCGGGGGGCAGCGTGCCGCCGTCGAACTGGCCGCTGCGCGCGTCGCGCACGCGAATGGCCGTGCGGCCAATGAGCGCGTCTGGATCGAGAAAGCCGATGTGGTCGTGAGTTGCGGCTCGGGCGGCTCGGCGGGCCATGCGCGCCTGCATCAGCGCCTGGCGGTCGCGGTCGAACGGCGCCAGCACTTCCAGCGCGGCGAGCGCCGTGGGCGTGTAGACGTCGCCGTAGCGGGTGGCGAGCGTGCTCCGAATCTCGAGAGGACCAGAGGGCTGATGGGCGACGACGGAGGGCTTCATGCCGCGGCAGTGTATCGCAGTCCGGGCGCGGCATGGACGCGCCGGGTCCGGCACGGGAGCCGCAAGCGCGCTGCCCGGCGTTCAGACGTTGACGCGGTGGTCAGGCGGGTATACAACAGCAGCCTATGTCCATGCTCGGCCTGCTGGCGATTGCCAGCGTGATGACGTTCGGGGCCGTGGCCCACGCTCAAGTTGCGCCGTCGGCGCCGGTACCTCCCGACGGTCAGATCAAGGGACAGGCACCCGACCGCGGCCGGCCCACGAAGCACGACGACGAACAGCCGCGGCTCGACTTCGATACCTACTTCCTGGGTGCGCCCTGGACGTTCGAGTGGGACGTGCCCGAGGGACCTCTCGGGGCCGCCGGCCGCATCACGGGTACCACCACCTACAAGGCGCTCGGCGGGAAGTATTACGAGGCCACGACAAGTGCCGAGGGGCCGGACGGCAGGTTCACGGTCACGGACGTGATCGGCTACCACAAGGACTACAAGGCGCTCTCGCGGCACGTCAC
>JANORI010000523.1:0-3157 GCA_031415235.1 Acidobacteriota bacterium
GTTTCCAGAGACGAACGAGGACCGCATCCTGGTCTATCCGCGGACGTCCACCGCGTCGGGCATCGAGCTGTACGTCGCGCGCGCCCTCGGCCGGCGCCTCAACCTGAATGCCAGTTACGCCCTGTCGACGTCCGACGAGAAGTGGTTCACAATCCTTCCGTCGATTGGCGTGTCATGGAACACGCGTTACCGATAGACGTCCTTCTGGTCTCCGACCTTCACCACCACGACGAGCAGTCGTCGGTCGATCACGGTGTAGATGATGCGGAACTGAAGGACGCGGACGCGCCAGAGATTGCTCTTGCCGGTGAGCTTCGTGCAGCCTGGAGGTCTGGGATTCGAGGCTAGAGCGGCCAGGGCCGCCGCGATCACCGTGCGGGCGGGGGATGCCAGCGTGTCGAGCTGGCGCTCAGCCGCCGGCGTGAGTTCAACCGCGTATGAGGCCACTACCTCGTCGCGCGCCGCATGGGTCGCGGGGCGACACTTGCCCGGCGACGGGGTGATGGGGCCAGTAGATGGTCGAGACCGTGACGATGCAGCACGACGGCGAGCGGGGTCGTGCCCTTGACCTTGGCCTCCTTCAACGCGGCTGCCGCATCGGCCACATCATCCGCCACTTCCAGCGCTTCGTGCCGCCGAAGGTCGTCGGTCGAGACGATGGCCGCTACGGGCTTACCGTGCCGGTGCACGACCACGCGTTCGCGGCCGTGTTCGGCGCGCCGCAGCAGGTCTGAAAAGCGATTCTTCGCCTCGACGACGGTCACCATCGACATAACGCCAGTATAGGCCTTCTGGCCATAATTGGAGCCCTGCCCTTCGACCGGCCCACGAGTCAGTACTTGGCCCCAGGAAATCGCGCCCGTGCGGCCTCTCGCAGCCGCGCCGGCACGCTCGGATCCATGGCCAGTTGCTCGTAGACGCGTTCTGCTTGCAGGGCGCGGCCCGCGGCCGAGAGCCGCGCGGCCAGATCGAGCGCGTAGCGGAACTGCTCGTCGGCCTCCGCTGCCTGGCCCAGGCGCATCAGCGTGCGTCCCAGCGCGATATGCGCGGCAGGCCGGTCGGGATTGATGTTCACCGCCGCTCGCAGGTCGTGCAGACCCTCGTCGACCCGTCCGCCCGCGGCCAGCAGCTCACCACGCAGCGTGAGGGCTTCGGCGTAACGCGGGTCGATGGCCAGCGCCAGCTCCGCCTCCGCGAGTGCCGCATCGAAGTCGTCGAGCTGCAAATGGCAGATGGCCAGCCAGTGGTGCGCGTCGGCACTGAGCGGCACCTGTTGGAGGTAGCCGCGGAACTGCACGGCGGCCTCGCGGTAGCGCCCGCGTACCCGTTCCGCCTTGCCCAGAATCAGCATGGCGAAGGCATTACCGGGGTCGGCCTCGAGCGTCGCGCGCGCCGCGCGCGCGGCGTCGTCGACGCGGCCGGTGTCGAGCGCGCTGTTGGCCTCGCGCAAGCGGTAGAACACGCCGATCTTCGCCATGGGATCCGGGCGCGACAGCGGGTTGTCGGCCCCTTGCGTGCCGCCCCCACCCACGTAGCCGAGTGCCGCCAGCCTCTGCATCGTCTCGCGATCCGGGCCGGCAGACACGGCCGCCGTGCCCTCGGCGGAGACGAGCGCGTAGAGCGCGCGACGCATGCGGGCTGCACGGTCGGGCTCGCGCGCGGCCACGTTCACGGTCTCGCCTGGATCGGACGCCAGGTCGTAGAGCTCCAGCGTGGGCGCCTCGATGAACTTCCACTGGCCGTCTCGCCACGACCGCAGCGGCGCCCAGTTCATTAAGAGCTGCGGAAAGTAGGTTTCGCCGTAGGCCGCGGCTGGCGCAGCTTCCGGCGATGCCGCCGTGCCGCGCACGAGCGGCACGAGACTCACGCCCGTGGCCCCTGCCAGCGGTGGACGTCCCGCCAGATCCAGCAGCGTGGGGGCCAGGTCGATGGCGCGCACGAGCGGCGTCACGCGGGTGCCAGCCGGCACACGCGCGGGCCACGTGAGCAGCGCCGGCACGCGCATGGCCGACTCGTAGACGAACATGCCATGCGTGGCTTCGCCGTGCTCGCCCAGGCTCTCGCCGTGGTCGCCGATCACCGCCACGATGGTGTTGGCGGCGAGCCCCTGGCGACCGAGCACCCCGAGCAGCGTGCCGATAGCGGTGTCGGCAAACGCGATCTCGCCGTCGTAGAGCGTGGCCGCGTCGGCGCCGCCGGGCGCGCCTGGGGCCTCGTAGGGATCGTGCGGGTCGTAGAGGTGCACCCACAGGAAGAAGGGCGCGGCCGACGGCGCCGACGTGGGCGGGCCGGCCGCGACTGGAGCCGGGGCAGTCAGCCACGTCGAGGCCGACGCCACCGTGCGATCGCCGCGACGCTCGAGCGCGTCGGTCGCGAGTCCGGCGGGCGGGTCGAGCTGGTCGTCGTAGGTGTCGAAGCCGCGCACCAGGCCGAAGCGCTGGTCGAGCACGAACGCGCTCACGAAGGCCGCGGTGCGATAGCCGGCGGCGCGAAAGGCGTCGGCCAGCGTGGGCACGGCGCGGCCGAGCGGCACGCCGTTGTTGCGCACGCCGTGGGCCATCGGATTGCGGCCCGTCATCAGGCTGGCGTGCGCGGGCAAGGTGGTGGGCGCCGCGGCCACGGCGCGCTCGAACAGCACGCCGTCTTGCGCCAACCGGTCGAGCACGGGCGTGCGCGCGGCGGCGTAGCCGTAGACGCCCAGGCGGTCGGCCCGCGTGGTGTCGAGCGTGATGAGCAGCACATTGGGCGGTCCGGCCGGGGCGGCCGGCCACCGGTGGGCGCGCGGCCACAGGGCTGCGGCCGTGCCAGCAGCGACGACCAGTGCCGCCGCGCTCCACATCAAGATCGTGCGGGTCACGCGCGCGAGCGTACTACGAGCCCTGACGAGCCGCGCCGTTCGTCAACGACCGTAGGCGGAATCGTGGTCTGGGTGCAGTGATACCAGCCGCAGGAACTCGCCGTCCCGAAAACCGACGGCGCGAATCTTCTGGCTCAGTCGCAAGGAGTACACCTGCGATCCCCCCGCGCCCTTCACGTGATCGATCAATTCCCAGTTGTAGCCCGTGTGCCGGTAGAGGCCATTCCAGTCGAGGTCTCGAAGGCGGGCGAGCGATGCCGCCACCTGTTTCAGCTCAGCGACGGGTAGCCGGAAGAAGAC
>JANORI010000524.1:0-2143 GCA_031415235.1 Acidobacteriota bacterium
CCTTGGTCAAATCGATGGCGCTGATCCGGCTGTAGGGCGGCTTCACGAGCGGCAGCCCCTGCACGGTGAGCGCGGGGTTGGCGCCGCCGGCGTCGGCGGTGGCTGATCCCGAGCCTCCAGATCGCCGTGCCCCAGACAGCACCGTGCCTTGGTGATACGGCAGGTCTGACACCCCGGGCGCTGGCGGCACCAGCCCCATGGGCCGCGGCGAGCTCTCGGAGGCCACATACAGGATGCCGGTCTCCGGGTCGAACGAGCCGCCCGGCCAGTTGGTGGCGGCCCCCTGCGCCCCCATCATCAGCGTGGCGATCGGTCCCTCTTTGCGGCTCAGCGACGGCGGCGTGAACACCGGCCCGATGCGGTAGGGCGCAATCGCCGCTTCACCTTCCTTGCGCAGCTCGGGGGTGAAGTCGATGAGGTCGTCAACGGCGAAGCCCTGCCGGTCGTAGGCCGGCGGCTTGGACGGGAAGGGTTGCATCGGCGAGTAGTGCTCGCCGGGGACGTCGCCCTTGGGCACGGGTCGCTCCACGATCGGCCAGATCGGCTCGCCCGTGACGCGATCGAACACGTAGAGGAAGGCCTGCTTGGTCGGCTGCGCCACGATCTTGCGGAGCCGGCCATCGATCATCACGTCGGCCAGGATCGGCGCGCACGGGATGTCCATGTCCCACACCCCGTGGTGCACGAACTGGAAGTGCCACTTGCGCACGCCGGTCTGCAAGTCCACCGCGACCAGGCTCTCGCTGAACAGGTTGTCGCCGGGCCGCTGGCCGCCGTAGTAGTCGTGCGTCGGCAGCTCCACGGGCAGATACGCGAGGCCAGCTTCTGCATCCACCGAGATCTGCGCCCACACCCCGGTGTTGCCGGTGTAGGCCCACGAGTCCTGCCGCCAGGTGTTGTTGCCGAATTCGCCCGGGCTCGGGATGGTGCGGAAGATCCACAGCCGCTTGCCGGTGCGCACATCGAACCCGCGCACGTAGCCTTTGACGTTGATCTTGCTCTTGGGATTGGCGCCGGTCTCGAAGGCGGCGCCCACAATCACGACGTTCCTGGCGATCATCGGCGTGGCGTGCAGGCCCACGGCGGCGTTGACCAGGTCGAGGTCCTGGTCGAAGTTCTTCTTCAGGTCGACGATGCCCTGGTCGCCAAATCCCGGAATCGGCCGCCCGGTGGCGGCGTCGAGCGCGATCAGGCGATAGCCGGGCGTGACGTAGAGGATGCGCTCCTCGGTGCCGTCGGTCCAGTACGACAGACCGCGGCCCGAGAGCAGGCGCGGGGCGGCCGCCCCGCGGGCGCCTTCATCGAGGGAGTAGGACCACTTCAGCTCGCCGGTGGCGGCATCGAGTGCCACCACCGCGCGGCGCGAGCCGGCCGTGGAATACAGCCGGCCCTTCACCATGAGCGGCGTGCTCTGGAAGTTGAACTCCGGGCGCGGCCCGAGGTTGTCGGTCTTGAAGCGCCACGCCACTTCGAGCGTGCCGAAGTTGGCGGCGGTGATCTGATCGAGCGGCGCGTAGCGGGTGTGGCCGAGGTCGCCGCCATAGGTGCGCCACTCGCCGGCGGGTGCGCCGTGTTGCGCTCCGAGGGTCGTCGATCCGAGCAGCGTTGCGGCGACCACCCGGATCCATGTGTGAGGCAGCATCATGCCTGGAGTATAGCGGGCGCGCGTCACACACCTGGGGAAACGAGTTGGATATCGGCCACTGGGTCTGGCAACGGGCTGGCCGACCTTCATGTGGAACCTGCGCCCCACGGAGGCCACGCTCGTGCTGCCGGCCTCTCCTATCCTTCGGATTCGTCGACTCCCGGGCGCTGTGTCTCCGCTTACAGGGAACGTCCACATCCACGCGCTCGTGCTCTACGGCGTCTTCGCCAGGGACGACGACCGAGGCCTACGGTTCCATGCCGCGCCCGATCTGGATTCCGCCGACGTGGCTGACGTGCTGGCCGCGATTGCGCCAGGGGTGCACCGTCTGTTGAGACGCCATGGCGCCGACCCCAGCGACGATGGCGCGTCCGACGCGTTCGCGGAGTCGTCCCCCCTCCTGGCGGGGCTGGCGGCGGCCTCCGTGCAGGGGAGGGTGGCGCTCAGCGGCACGCCGGGGGCGCGCCCGCGACGCGTGGGGCAGACGTCCGTGGTTCG
>JANORI010000525.1:0-3001 GCA_031415235.1 Acidobacteriota bacterium
GGTCGGACCGCCGGCAGGGAACATCAGGGCCGCGGCAACGAAGGACAGGGCCAACGACGTGCGAATCGGATTGGACATCATGAAAGGCTCCTCTGGTGCATTGGAGCCGGGACCGCCGCGAAATCCTTTTGGCGTTACATGCACCGTCAGTTAGTGTGAGCCGCTCGACCGAGAATCCAGTCAGCGTGTGAACGGCCGCCAGCGATACCAGCAGGCCAATCCCGGGGGCGCCAACCAAGATGGACCGCGGGGCCCGCGAAAATGCGACATGCGCGCTGTCGGCGCCCACAGGGGTTGTCCGTTGTCATAGCCGTCCACGGTCAAGCGCATCATCGAACCGCGAACCAGATCGGCGACCCAGACGTGGCTGACCGCCGTGTCGGCGTCGAGCGTGAGACGACGTCCATCAGGGGAGATCCGTGGTTCCTCCCATGCGCCCGGGACGTCGAGGATCGGCTCCGTGCGCCCGCTTCTATCCACCCACAGCAAGCGTCTGTCCGCTCCCCAGGAACGGCCCGGCGCATAGACGAGCGATCCGTTCTGCGAGAGGCTGAATTCTGCATGTCCACTGATTGAGGATGTCGCGACCCCCTGGACAGCGACGACGGGCGGCCCGGTCACCTGCAGCGCGGCCAAGTCGAACGGCGCGGCCATGATGTTGCCCGCCCTGGCGTACACCAAGATGGCCCGAGCGGCTGTAGTGTGGGTTGGTGCCCCCGGCCAAGACGACGCGGTACTCGTCCGTCTCGAGCGACAGTACGGCGATCGACGCATCGTCAAATGACTCAATCATCGTCGTGCCCACCACGAACAACACGGCTTTGCCACCGGGAAGGACTTCGGCGAGCCGGTGAGAACGTTCGCGTCGCTCACGGTTCGGCGCTGTCAACGCCGTTGGCTCACCTCAGGCTGCTGAGATACGCGTGACGGCGTCGGCTCGGGCCACCACGATGTCCCCGTCAAGCGCCCAACTCCCACCCCGAACGAACGCACCCGCGACGATCGGACGATAGGATACATTGGCAGGGTCTTGGGGATGACAGAATCTCGATTATCGGACCCGCCCCCCAGGGCACAGCGGCTCGTGAGCGAGTTCCGCTCGCGCAGCGTCGCCTCGGAGATCGTGGCGTTCGGCGAGGCGGCGACGATCGCGATTGGGCTGGCCGAGCGCGCGCTCTCGAACGAGGTGATCACGCCCGGCAAGACCACGCTCGAGGACGCGGCGTGGTGGATGCAGGATCGCCTGCTCGAGCGCGGCCTGGGCTCCGAGTTCGACATGCCGTCGGTGTACGTCACCGGACCCGAGGGCATCGTGGCCACGTCCAACTCGCGTATCGTGCAGCCCGGCGACGTCATCATGATCGACTGGAGCGTGCAGCTCATGAACTTCGGCACCGACGTGAAACGCGTGGCCTATGTGCTCAAGTCCGGCGAGACCGTGCCTCCGAAGAGCATCCAGGACGCCTTCACTAAGGCCGTGGCGGCGCGCGACGCCATCAAGCCGGTCATCAAGGCGGGGCGCACGGCGAAAGAAACCATGGCGGTGATGGACGCGGCGCTCACGGCCGCCGGCTACGGCGTCATCGAGTTCAACAAGCCGAACGCCGACACCAAGACCGACATCACCTACGGCTTCCATCCCGTCGGCAATACCGGTCACGGCAGCGGCCCGTCGATGACCACCTGGCAGCCGCTGCAGAGCACCTTCACGCTGCACTTGCAGCACATGTTCTCGTTCGAGTACTTCGCCTACACGCCCATCCCGAAGTGGGGCGGCAAGAAGCTGCGCATTCCCATCGAAGACGACGCGATCCTGATGGAGCACGGCGTGCAGTTCCTGCACCCGGCGAATTACCGGCTCCTCGTAATCAAGTGACGGCAGCGGGGGGCGATCTGGAGGTGACTATGAAGGGACTCCTTCTGGCAGAGGTTGTTGTATCGACACGAAAAGTCGTGGCGGCGGTTTCCATCGCATGCGGCGTCGTCGGGACGGTTGGCCTTGTCGAGGCTGCGGCGCAGTCTTCGACGGCCGAGCCTGCCGTGATCAATCTGATGACCGATGAGGGGGTTGCCCAGGTCAAGGGGCGATGGCTTTTCAGCGAGGTCAAGATCATCGAGGTCTCCTCGAAGCCAACCGACGAGGACCTCACGAAGCTCCTTACTGACAACCCGAAGGGCCGCCCGCCCATGTACTTTCCACAGCAGCTCCCGTTCCGCGAACGGAGAACGTACGACATCGAGCCACGCGCCGGCGGGGCTGATTTCGACGATTCGACGTGGGAAGTGCTCCAGCCCAACGACCTGACGGTCATGCGGGGCGGTGGCCAGTTGTGCTTCGTCTGGTATCGAATCCGGCTGACCGTGCCGGAGAGAGTGGGCGCGTTTGCGACTGTCGGCTCGAAGGCGTACATCACAGTCAATGTGGACGACATGCAGGAGGTATGGGTGGACGGGAAGATGCAGCGGGGGTACGGCAAGCCAACCCCCAACCTGATCAACGGGATGAACATGCCGACTCGCGTGCTTCTGGCCGAAAGCGTGAAGCCCGGGCAGACGATCCAGGTCGCCGTCTACGGGATCAATGGCATACTGTCGGCGCCTTCCTCGACCCGCATTTTTATTCGCGAAGCACGAGTCGATTTCGTGCGCTGAGGGTTCGTGGACGCGGCGGGGCGCGCCCCAGTCCCCGCCCCTTGCCGTCATGATTCACTCTTTCGGCACCTTCGCCTTCGACGACGCGGACGATAGGAAACATTAGTGCGTCACGCGTCTTCGACGCACCCCGATGGACGAAACGCCGCTGGTGCTGATCCGAATGCCGGCCCACATCATGTTGTGGCGTGAGGGCGAGTTTCTCTTTAGCGGGCGGGCGAGCGGCGGCCATGAGCCGCGTGTTGGCTCCGACCCGGTTCGCGGATACCATTCGGCAATCCATCCGCGCTCGAACGCGACAGTGAACAAGGAGACGATGATGCGTCTACTAGTGGTAGCAGCGTTGGCC
>JANORI010000526.1:0-8808 GCA_031415235.1 Acidobacteriota bacterium
GAACGTAATCGTGTGGACCGTGGCGTCCCCCTTCTTCTTGAAGGTCAGCGTGGCCTCGTAGTCTCCCGGGGCAGTGAAGATGTGCTGGGTCGCGACGACGCCCGGTTCGCGCGCGGCCATCCGGCCCGTGAACGGGCCAAAGGGTTTGCCGTTGCGCTTCACGACGGCGCTCATGTCTTCGATCTCCCCGAATGGCTGCTTGGTCTCCTTCGACAGGAAGCGCCAACGCAGGAACTGCATCTGGCCGTTCAACGCGGGTTCCGGCTCGGCGCCGAAGACCACCTCGAGCCCAGCGACTTCCTTTCGTTCGTGGGCGCTGACCGTGAGGCATAGCGCCACGACAGTAAGGCCAAACGTGCAACTGAGCAGGCGACCGAGTGTCATGCTGTCCTCCAGGCGGCGTGTGCTGCCGACGAGCGTGCGCAGAGGGTAGCACCGTCGCGGGTTGGCGCCAAGGCTTCCCGCCTTCCATCACCACTCATCGTCACAGCCAGCCCTTCCTGAATCCCGCCCGCCGCAGTCCCGTCACAACGTACGGGCACGCGCGCATCAGCCCCCCGAGCAAACCCGACCGGTAGTTTTCGCACATCAGCACGACCGGACCGAGGTTGATCCCGTCGTGATACGGCGAGGTCCAGCCGCTGCCTGCATCAGTCTCGTGCGGGTAGGTCAGATTGAAGCTGCACCGGAGGCAATACTCGCCCGTCACCTGTGGATAGACGTCCTGAAAGTGCTGAACCGTCGGCAACACGATCTCCGGGGCGAACGGGAGGGAGGCGACCACCGCCCACGGCGCGACGGTCCCGTCGTCGGGGCCGTACGGCGCACCGCGAGCGACGTAGCCAAAGAAGGTTCGGTCGATCCCGTGAATCCGCTTGCTCGTCCAGCCTGGGCCATCGCTCGCGGTCAGGCCCCAGACGACGCGTTCGATGTGCGGTGCACCGACTACCACCGAGAACCACCTTGCTGCCCACCAATCGTCCCCCCACTCATCCAGGCGAGATGCTCTTGAAAGAGTTCCTCGAACCGCTCGGCGTGTCGCAGGTGGCGGCCGCCGCGCGGATGAATATCCCGTTCCAGCGGCTCAACGCGATCGTGAAGGGCCGCCGCGGTGTGAGCGCCGACACCGCGCTGTTGCACGAGGCGCTCACCCGTTGGGACGCCGAGATCTGGCTCAGCCTGCAGGCTAAGTGGGACCTGTGGCACGCCCAGAAGAACCGCGCGCTGCGGCCTGGAGTGCGGGCCTTGCCGAAGAGTGCTTGACGGATGCGGTCAGGCGACTCTCGAACGCCCCACAACGTCCTGCACGCCGACGCCCGCGCGCCCCGGAGTGTCAACGCGTTCGCAGATCCTTGAGCAGCACGAACAAGTGGTAAGGATCGGTGGGCGCCTCGACAAAGTCGAACCGGTGATAGAACGCCCGCGCCTCATCATCCTTCGCATGCACGGCGAGGGCGCGAATACCCGCGATGTCGGCGGCCTGCAGCGTTCTGAGCACCGCGTCTTTCAGCAGACCGGCACCCAAGCCTTGCCTGTGATGGCCGGTGGCCACCGCCAGGCGGGCGAGCAGCATCACCGGTATCGGATGCCGTGGCAGGCCTTTGCCCAGCCGGGCCGGCGCGTCCGCGTGCTCCACCTGCGCGACGACCAGTGAGTAGTAGCCCACGACGACCTCGTCCGCGAGAGCCACGTAGGTCTGGGCCGAGCCCGCCTGCTGGCTGTGCAGGGCATGGCGAACGAGGAACGTGTTGAGCGGCGCCTTGCCGCAATCGAACGCATCGATGGCGTGAGCACGCTGCAGCTTTTCGATGCGCAGCGGTGGCGTCATCTAGCGGCGGTCGAACACGCTCGGTTCGTCGAGCAAGCGAGAGAGGCGCGGCAGCGCCTGAAGAGGCGCGTCCAGGGCGGCATGGAACGCCTTCCACTGCGCGGTGTCGAGGCCGAACCGCTGGCGGTCCGGTAGCGTCTCTTCGGCCTGCCGCAGGGCGCTCTCGAGCACGAACTCGCTGACCGACCGGCGCGTCGATCGCGCCGCCGATTGCAGCAGCCGCTTGGCCGCGGGCGTGAGCCGCAGGTCGAGCTTTTCGGTGCGCGTCATGGTCGGCATGGGAACCCTGCAGGCATCGTAACACGGCGCGCCAGACGTTGTCATGACAGCGACTCTTGGCTGGCCAGCATCAGGGAATGGTGCCGCGGACGGCCCAGGCGCGCGCGTGCAGGACGATAACTTTATCCGGGCCAGGGCCGAGCAGCCTCCCGCGCAGGCGCAGCCGCAACGCTTCCCGACCCTCAACTGACAGCGACGCCGCGTAGGCGCCGGCAGGCCCCTGCTTTTCCAGAAACGGCTTGCAGAAATCGTCGAACGACGCGAAACGCGTCTCGATGGTCAGCGCCTCTTCGACGACGTCCTTCAGACCCTGCCCGCGCCACAGCGCCGCGAGATCGCCGCGGCGGCAGAGCGACATGTTGCGCTCGTCCTTCGTGCCGTGCGCCGGTGTGAGCGCTACCGCCTCGTCCCAGAACGCGCGCAGCATCTCCATACCCCTCACCGTAGTCCCAGACCGCGGCTGCGACAGCCCTTTCGGTCTCGTGACCCGCGTCATTTCGCCCAGTGTCTTGGCTCGCAGTCGTCAAGCGAGCGGCCGGCGACAGAAGGCACGAATCGGTGGGCGACTCGACGAAATCGAAGCGCTTGACTCATTGAGCACAACTGTCCTATTGTCCTATGACAGTGTTGTTCAGCCTCAACTTCAAGTCCGGCAAGGCCGTCTACCTGCAGCTCGTCGAGCAGGTGAAGCTGGCCGCGGCCTCCGGCACGCTGCAGGACGGCGACGCGCTGCCGCCGATCCGGCCGCTCGCCGAGGAGCTGCGTCTCAACCGCAACACGGTGGCCAAGGCCTACGCCGAGCTCGAAAGCCAGGGCGTGATCCAGACCGTGGCCGGCAAGGGCTGCTTCGTGCGAGTGACCACGTCGCCGTTCAAGAAGGACGTGCGGAAAAAGGCGGTGTCCGTGGCCATCGACGAGGCGGTCGTCCTCGCCCATCACCTGCAGATCGACAAGGGCGAGTTCCTCCGTCTCGCCGAGGAACGCCTCGACGTATTCGAGCAGAAGCGCGCGCGTGCCGCGCAGGGGTGACGACGATGAGCGATCCCGGCTTCGTGATTGAGGTCACCGACCTGGTGCGCCGCTTCGGCCGCACCGACGCGGTGGAGGGTCTCACCCTGCGCGTGGCGCCGGGCCGCTGCTACGGCCTGTTCGGGCGCAACGGCGCCGGCAAGACCACGACCATCAAGTGCGTGTTGAACCTGCTGCGCCCGACCCGCGGCGAGGTGCGGGTGTTCGGGCTCGATCCCGCACGCGACGAGGTGGCGGTGAAGTCACGGCTCGCCTACGTGCCGGACGCCGTCGCGTTCTACCCGTGGATGTCGGTCGACGACACGCTGGCCTATGCCGCCTCGTTCCGCCCGCAGTGGAACCGCGGCCTCGAAGCGTCGCTGTTGGATCGGTTCGGACTCGACCGGAAGCAACGCGCGAGTCATCTGTCGAAGGGTCAGCGCACCCAGCTCGCGCTCGTGTGCGCCATCTGCCCGGAGCCGGACCTGCTGGTGCTGGATGAGCCGACCTCGGGCCTCGATCCCATCGTCCGCCGCGAGTTCATCCAGACGGTGATCGGCGCCTATCAAGACGGCGATCCGGGACGGCGCACCGTGCTCGTCTCCACGCACCTGATCTCGGAGTTCGAGGGGCTGATCGACGAATTCACCATCGTCGACCGCGGGCGGAACGTGCTGACGCTGGACGCCGACACGGCACGCGAGCGGTACGTGAAAGTGCACGCGCGCTTCGCCGCGGCGCCGGGTACCGTGGACCTGCCAGGGGCGCAGGTGCTGCGACAGCACGGGCGTGACCTGGAGGTGATTGTCCACGGCGATGCTGCGCTGGTGATGGATCGCCTGCGCGCCAGGTCGCCGGAGGCGCTCGCCGTCGAGTCGCTGACGCTGGAGGAGATCTTCATCGCGACGCTGCGGCCGCAGGGAGCCGTGGCGTGACGAGCCTGGCACCGCTCCTCCGGAAGGAAGCGCAAGCCGTGATCCCATTGTGGGGTGCCACCGTTGCGGCGCTGGCGCTCGCGTATCTCTGGCGTGGTCGCGCGTTCCTCGACATTGGCCTGTTTGCGTATGTCGTCGGCGCGATGGCGATCGGCGCGCAGGCGATCGGCCAGGAGTACTCCTGTCGCACGCTGCCGATGCTGCTCGTGCAACCCACCGGTCGAGCACGCCTCTACGTGGTCAAGCTGAGCGTGGCCGCCGTCTTCCTCGCACTGCTGGCGGCCCTCGCCTGGTTCGTGTTCAGGGACGCCTGGCGGCCGGGGTCCGGGCACGTCCGCGCCGTGATCCTGCCGGTACTCGGCGCCCTCTTCCTGGCGCCATTCTTCACGATGATCGGCCGGGGCGTGCTGGTGGGAATGATCTTGAGCGGGTCCGCCCCCGCAATGCTGTGGCTCCTCGTGCTGGTCGTGAGCTGGTTCGGCTTCGGCATAGACCCGGATCACGCGTCCGAGGTGCTCCTCGGACACTCGGACGTCTGGCTGGCCGTCGCGTGCCCGCTGCTCGGTTACCTCGGGTGGCGCCGCTTCGCGACGCTCGAAGCCGGCGATGCCGACGCCGCCGCATTTCGCCTGCCGAGATGGCTCGACCGCGATGCGGCTGCGCGGCGCCCGGCACGGTTGGCGGCGCTGGTCATGAAGGAAACTCATCTGCACCAGTTGACGTTCGCGGTGACGGGCGTCTGTGTCGTCATATACCTCGTGGCCGTGCTGCTGCAGCGAGTCAGCGCTTCGGTAGCGGCGTTTCCCGTCGGCCCCGTACTCCTCATGTATTGCCTCGGCGTGGCGCTTGTGGTTGGCGCGATGGCCAGCGCCGAAGAGCGGCAGCTCGGCATGCACGACGGTCAACGGCTCCAGCCGGCACCCGCCTGGCAGCAATGGACGGTCAAGGTCGGCATGGCGTTCGGCCTCGCCATCCTGCTGGGTGGGGCCCTGCCGATGCTGCTCGTTCGCCTCGCGGTGAACGGCGAGGTCGGGTTCATGCGGCTCTGGCTCGACCTGGCGACGGTGGTCGTCCTGCTTACGGCAGGCAGCCTCTACGTCTCTTCGCTCGCGGCCAGCGGCGTTCGCGCGCTGGCATGGACGCTGCCAGCCGGTATTGCGGTTGCCCTGTTCGTCCAGACGTCGGACGCGGCGCTCCGATGGGTGACGCTGCGGATGTGGGGGCCGGCGATGGCCGACGTGGTGTCCGGCGTCGTCGTTCCCACGTCCGTGGGCGAGCAGCGCGTGATGTTCGCGATCCGCGTGTTGGTGCTGACGTTGGTGCCCGTGCTCGTCTGGTTCGGGTTCGTGAACCACCATGGGTCCGAACCGAACCCACGCCGCACGATCGGCCAACTGGCGGCCATCGCCCTCGTGATTGCGACCGGGATGTTCGTCGCAGGCGCACTCGTGGCTGCGGTGTGGGTAACTTAGCGGAACAGGCGCCAGGCTTTGCCGAGACGCCGGAAGATGGTTTCGCCGCACGAGCCATCGACGCCGTCGTTGTCGGTGACCACGAACACCGTGCCATCAGGCCACACGCCCACGCCCTCGGGCTTGTCAGCGATCCAGCCGTTGGTCGACAACAAGGCTGTGCCAAGAAGAAGGAAATCTGCTATGCCACGGCGGGACATCTGCCCTGGGGCGGCGGCTGGGTGGGCGGCCAGGGTCTGATACCGGGGATTCTGTCACCCCAGACCCTTTTGAACGACTACCGCCTGAAGGCGGTAGCTTCTAAGCCGACTGAAAGTCACGGTGAACGCCGTCGAGGAGCGCGGCTGCTCGAGTACTCCCAGCGTCTGCGCGCGCATCGCCGCAACGTGGCGGCCTCGCCCGCGCACCCGCACGTCGCCACCGCGATGACGCGTGCGGCGGTGGCCGGCGGCGCGGCCGCGTCGGGACGGAACATCAGCAGGGGGCTGATGGCAGGGCAGCGCGCGGATTTCGTGGTGCTCGATGCGGCGCATCCTCTCATCGCCGGCCTGGCCGCGCCCGACGCGCTCGACGCGCACGTCTTCGCCAGCCATCCGCGTCGGCCATCGACGCGGTAGTGGGCGGACTCCTGGTGGTGCGGCACGGCCGCCACGCGCTGCACGCCAGGGCCGCCGACGACTTCCGCCGGGCCCGCGCCGCGCTCCTGGCGCACTTGTGAGCGCATTCGCTCGGGACTTTGAGGTCGTCGTCCGTGAGCCCTCTCGCCGGCCGTTGCGTTTATCGGAGTGACGTCTGCCAGGCCCGGTGGCCCGGCGGTCAAACCCAGCAGGGTCATCGAGACGCTGGCGAAAGGACATCCCTGCATGCGGCCACGACACCGGGTTTCGCGGAGCCCATGCAGCCGCGCGCGTGATGCAGTGGAACATCGACTGGCTCTGCCGCTGAATCACGCCCTGTGCGGACGCACGAGCCGCCTGCCGTGGGCGCTTCCAGCCCGGCAGCGCGGGACGCCTCCCGCGCCCACGTCAGTGGCCGAGAGTTCGATTGCGCCAAGGGGCACCCGCCCAGCGTGGCAGCCGTGTTGACAGCGCCGGTCCAAAGGGGGGACAGTTGGGTTCGCTCGACGCCGTTCAGTAATGCTGTCCTGAGGAGTAGCGCGATGAAGCATTTCAGGCCCGTTATCGGTGTTGTTGGTCTCGTCGCCCTGCTGGTCTCGCCGGCTGCCGTCGTCCGCGCGCAAGCGCAGAGCGACCCGCACCTCGGCACGTGGGCGCTCAATGTCTCCAGGTCGAAGTACACGCCCGGTCCTCCGCCGGCTTCCCAGACCTCGGTGTACGCGGTCGAGGGAGCGGGCATCAAGGTCACGACGAAGGGTCAAGGCCCCCTGGGCCAGCCGACATCTACAGCGTTCACGGTGGCCTTCGACGGAAAGGATCACCCGGTCACGGGCAACGCCGACTATAACGCCGTGTCGGTCAAGCGTCTGGACAGCCACACGATCGAGTTCACCCGCAAGAAGGGCGGACAGGTCGTTCAAACGGCGCTCAGCGCCGTCTCGAGGGACGGGAAGACGCGCACCGTGACCAGCACCGGCGTGAATGCGCGGGGCGCCAAAGTCCATATCGTCGGACAGTACGACAGAAAGTAGACGCGCCGGTCGGCGCCGTCGACCGCCCGCAGTTCGCTCACCCGCACCAGCCTCACGGCTGTGCCAAGGAGCTGTGCCACGGCGGGACATCTACCCTGGGGCGGAGGCTGGGTGGGCGACCAGGGTCGGATAGCGGGGATTCGGTCACCCCCCAGACCCCGCTAGTGTTTGCTCTCGTCGCGTGCCCGAGACGATCGCCTATCTCTGGGGTCGAACTCGCGCCCGGCGATCTGATCTTCACCGGCACGCCCGAGGGCGTCGGTCCGGTCGTGGCCGGAGCTCTTCTCGAGGGCCACATCGACGGCGTGGGTGACCTGACGATACCGCTACGCGTGACGCACCCGGCTTGCGCGCTGTCCATCACAGCGTCACGATGGTCACGCCGGGGTTACGCGGATCAAGACGGAAGCCGCGCACCGTGGTGATGACGCGCAGCCGCTGATGCAGCGCCCCGCGGATCCGCCCGCCGGAGCGCCCGTGGATGAACCGTACCTCGGCGAGCCCGGCCCGCATCGCGGCGTCGAGCGCGGCGTCAATGCGGGCGAGGGCTACCTCGACGATCATCCCGTGCAGGTCCACCTCGCTTGGCACGTGCCGCGGCGGCGCGGACAGGTCAGCGGTGGTCGGGGCTGAGGGTACCGTGCGGGGCGGGCGCGACAGCGCGGTCGCCGTCGCCGCCTCGACCAGCAGCGCGCGCTGCTGGATCTGCACGAGCAGCCGGCCGCGGTTCCGCACCTCGAGCACGACGCCCTTGCCGTAGGGAGTCTGCACCGCATCCCCGGCCGCGAGCCGTATGCTCATCGCCATCGCACGCGGTTTGGCTTGCCGACGGCGGCGGTTCTGGCGACCGCCAGGAACGCATCGACCACCGGACGCACGGCGCCACTGGCCCGCACCATCGAGAGCGGCACCGAGGCGCGCAGAATCGGCTTGTAGACCACGCCCTTCCACGATATCCGCTGCACGGTCGCCGGCACAATCGAGACGCCCACGCCCGCACCGACGAGGCCGACCGTAGTGTCGACCTCGTGACTCTCCTGCACCGCTGTCGGACTGAACCCGTGTCGGGCTGAACCCGGCGGTGCGGCACAAGCGCATCACGGCTTCGTGCAGGAGAGCCCCCCAGGGTTCCCGAATGTTTCCTCTCGTCCCGCGAGATCGATCACAGATCACAAGATCACGCGATCACCAGATGTGACCGTCATCCGATGTGGATTGTGCTCACCCGCCTGTGTCGAAGGGAACAAGCGCCACCCATCGCGCGTTCAATAAATCGACCGTCAACGCAACCGGCACTTCCCTTGCGGACTCGAGGCCAGCCGCGACCCGCGCGCGCAAGACGTGCCCGCCGTGACCCATGTGCTACCGCCGCCGCGATGGGCCGACGCCGTGGCTCGCGGGCGGCAGGTGGTGCGCGCGGCGATCGGCGGGCAGAACCTGCCGGGCCTGTCGGTGGCCATCGGGGTGGATGGCCAGATCGTGTGGGCGGAAGGCGTGGGCTGGGCCGATCTGGAGCAGCGGGTGCCCGTGACGCCAGACACACAGTTCCGGATCGGCACTGCGTCCACGGTGCTCACGTCGGCCGCGGTCGGCCTGCTGCTCGAGCAAGGCCGGCTCGCGCTCGACGACGAAATTCAG
>JANORI010000527.1:0-3484 GCA_031415235.1 Acidobacteriota bacterium
CTTGTCCCACGGCATCGCCAGCACGTCAGCCGCCACGCGAGCCAGATCGATCACCGAGTGCGTGCCCAGATTGCCCACGCCCGACTGCACCTGCAGCCGCCCGTCGGGCCGGATGAGCATGAGGCCGTCGAAGCCCACCGAGCCGGCGCCGTGCGGGCCCACGCCCACCCCCACGCCTCGCACCTTGGAGCCGCGCCGCTCGCCCGAGCGGGCCACGCGCGTAGGCCAGTCGAAGAGCTCGGCGCCGCGATCGAGCGCCTCCTTCACGAAGGCGCCCGTCACGTAGCGCCGCTTGCCGTCGGCCGCGGCCGGTCCGTACGAGGCCTTGCCTGCCGGCGCATTCAGGCGGCGAATGGCCACCTGGTCGATGCCGAGTTGCATGGCCGCCTTCGTGACGATGCCCTCGATGATGCCGTTGGCCTGCATCGGCCCCGGCGATCGCTGCTGCGTGCGCGGCGGCGTGTTCGTGAGCACGTTCACCGCGCGCCAGCGCATGGCGGGCGCCTGGTATACGAGCGACGCCGCGAGTCCGGCCGAGCGATGGTCGCCCATCGGGCCGTAGGGCCCGTTGTCCTGCACGATGAAGAGGTCGAGCGCCGTGATGCGCCCGTCCTTCGCGAATCCGATCTTGGCGCGGCCCGTCATGTTCGTGCGGGCGCGACCGAAGTAGCTCTCTTCCTCGCGGCTCACGCGCATCATCACCGGTGCGCCCACCTTCTTCGAGAGCACGCACGGAATGGCCATCGACACGGCGCCGGCGCCCTTGCTGCCAAAGCCGCCTCCCGTGTACTCGGAGATGAGCACGAGTTTCGAGGGATCGATACCCACCCAGCGCGCCACCGGGTCCACCGTGCGCACGATGCTCTGCGTGGAGCAGTGCAGGAAGCATTTGTCGTTCTGCCAATAGGCCATCGCGCTGCGCGTCTCCATCGGATGATGGCCGGTGGAGTTCACGACAAAGGTCTCGTCGAGCACGACGGCGGCGCTGGCAAAGCCTGCCTCGAGATCGCCGTAGGCCCACTGCTCCATCGCCTTGCCGGTGGGCAGACCGCCCTCGGGCGCGGTCGCAAAGTCGCCGGGCGTCCACTTCAGCCGCTCGATGGGCGGACGCGGTGGCGGCTGTCCAGGCGTGGGCGGCGGCGCCACGCCCCACACGTTGCCTTCGGTGCGCGCATCGGGACCACCGGGGCGCAGGCTCTCGAGCGGATCGGTCGTGAACGGCAGCGGCTCGATGTCGAGTTCGATGAGCTCGATGGCTTCGGCCGCCACGCTCTCGCTCACGGCCGCCAGCGCCAGAATCGGCTCGCCCTGGTAGAGCGGCTCGTTCGTGAGGGCGCGTTCGGCGCCGCCCAGATCGGGCAGGTCGTCGGCGGTGATGACGCCGCGCACGCCCGGATGCGCCAGCGCCCGCTCGAGGCCCAGGCGCCGCACACGGCCGTGCGGCATGGGGCTCAGCAGCAGCTTGCAGAAGAGCATGCCTTCGGCCCGGAAGTCTTCGGCGTAGCGAGCCCGGCCAGTGACCTTGGCCACGAGATCCGGCGTCGTGTAATCGGTGCCGACGAGTCGTTCAGCCACTGCGGTGCCCTCCCAGATTGGACGTGCGAGTGCTGGGATTATACGGCCCGGCGCCCTCGTTTGCGGCCCGTCGTGCGATGCTCGGCGCACTGGCATGACGACCACCGGCGCAAGAGTGTGGCGGCAGACCGACGGGCCGCGTCACGTGTCCGTGGCGGCGCCCGAGGACATCGGCGCGGGCGAGAGCTGGCACTGCCGCCGCGGCGCCTGGCGCACGCAGGCCAACATCCGCGTGTCGTACGGCTTCAAGCTGAAGGGCAGCGCGCGCATCGAGTTACGTCGGGCCTTCGCCGTCGGCCGCCCAGGCGTCGCGGGCCGGCACGGCCAAGTCGGGCCGATCTGAGATCACTCCGTCCACACCCATCGCCAGCAGACGGCGGACGTCGACTGGCGCGTCCACGACCCACACCTGCACCACCGCGCGCTCGCGGTGCACTTGCCGCACGAAGGCGGGCCGGACGACATGAACGCGACCAGACCGCTCCGGCACCTGGAACGCGCGATACGCCGCCGGGCCGAACCGAGGGAACGGGATCCACGAGCGCGCCAGGGTGCGCCTGGCCTCGGGCACCGATGCGCTCGTCACGATCTCGGGCGCCACCAGACGCAGCGTCGCCAGCACCGGCGGGTGGAACGAACCCACGCACACGCGACCTTCAGCGCCGAGCCCCCGTACGATGTCAGCCACGGCGTGCGCCAACGCGTCGGCCGTGTCCTTGACCTCGATGATGACGCGAGCCGAGGGAAATCGCTGCAGTACACTCAGTAGCGTCGGCACGCCCACCACCTCGCTCGCGGCGTACGCCGGGTCGCCGGGCTGAAAGTGGCAAGTCGCATCGACGCGCCCGAGTGCCTCGGCCGTGAGCGCCGAGACCGGCCCCGTGCGGTCGGTCGTACGGTCGAGCGTGGGATCGTGAATCACCATGGGCACGCCGTCGGACGAAAGGCGCACGTCGCACTCGAAGCCGTCGGCGCCGGCGGCCAGCCCACGCGCAAACGCCACCAGCGTGTTTTCCGGGCCGATCTTCGCGCCGCCGCGATGGCCAAAGACCAGCGGACGATCACCGGCAAACACCGCGGGCGGCGAAAAACCGCGTGGGCGACTCACCGCGTCATAATAGCCACTATGCCTGCATCCGCTCGACCCGCCACGCTTGGCGCCCTGAAGACAGCCATTGCCAGTGGCGAGGTCCGCCGCCGTAGCGTCAAGAACGAAGTCCGCGACAACCTCATCGCCAAACTCAAGACCGGCGACCGCCTGTTCCCCGGCGTCGTCGGCTACGACGACACGGTGATCCCGCAGCTCGTGAATGCCATTCTGGCCAAGCACCACTTCATCTTGCTGGGCCTGCGCGGCCAGGCCAAGACTCGCCTCATCCGGGCACTGGTCGATCTGCTCGACGACGCCATTCCGGTGGTGCCCGGCAGCGAAGTGCACGACGACCCGCTGGCGCCGATTTCCGCGCACGGCCGCGCCGTCGTGGCCTCCGAAGGCGACGACCTACCCATCGAGTGGCGTCCGCGCGAGGCGCGCTACGTGGAGAAGCTGGCCACGCCCGACGTGACGATTGCCGACCTCATCGGCGACATCGATCCCATCAAGGCGGCCTCGTCGGGTCTGCAGCTCGGCTCGGAGCTGGCCATGCACTTCGGCCTGCTGCCGCGGGCCAATCGCGGTCTCTTCGCCATCAACGAGCTGCCCGATCTGGCCGGCAAGGTGCAGGTGGGCCTCTTCAACATCCTGCAGGAGGGCGATGTCCAGATCAAGGGCTTCCCCGTGCGCCTGCCGCTCGATGTGATGATCGTGTTCACGGCCAACCCCGAGGACTACACGGCTCGCGGCAAGATCATCACGCCGCTCAAGGACCGCATCGGCGCGGAAATCCGGACGCACTACCTGCACTCGCGC
>JANORI010000528.1:0-12271 GCA_031415235.1 Acidobacteriota bacterium
GGATGACCCGGCGTTGGCGGAATGCGAGGTGCGCGTCGTGGCCCACGACGCCAGCCCACGGCCTTCGGGCGTGCGGCGTCCACCGACGCCACACGCCGAGCAGCCGCCCAAAGCCTTGCAGCAAGGCGTGCGCCGCGCCCCGCGGGTGCGGATCGCCGAAGGGGTGGAAGTCCTGATCGACGGCGATCCGGCGCAGCTCATCGACCTGTCGATCCTCGGCGCGCAGGTCGTGGCGTCGTTCGCGCTCAAGCCGAACCAACGCGTGCGCGTGTCGTTTGCTGACGGCCGCGGCGTGGTGCGATGCCTCGGTTCGGTGGCGTGGGCGTCCTTCGAGATGCCGAAGAACCTGCCGACACGCTACCGCGCGGGCATCGATTTCCCTGGCGCCAATGCCGAAGCGCTCAGCCTCTTCTGCGAGAAGCACCGCAGAACGTCAGGCTGAGACGTACCTCCGATCCGCCCTACTGCAGCCAGGCGGCCAGGGGGCGATCGTCCCGAATGATCGTCTCGTCGCGGTCCGATCCGGTCGACACGAGCCCGACCGGCACGCCGCTGACCTCTTCGAGTCGCGCGATGTAGCGTTGGGCCTCGACCGGCAACGCCGCGTACGACGTCGCGCCCTTGGTAGGCGTGGTCCACCCGGGCCACGACTCGTAGACTGGCACCACCGTGCCATCTGCAGGCAGCGTGGCCGGCAGCTCCCTGACGTCGCGTCCGGCAATGCGATACGCGATCGCCACCTGGATCTCGTCGAGGCCATCGAGCACGTCGAGCTTCGTCAGCGCGAGCGCACCGATGCCGTTCACGCGCGCCGCATAGCGCACGGCGACCGCGTCGTACCAGCCGCAGCGCCGAGGACGGCCCGTCGAGGCCCCGTACTCATGCCCGGTCTCGCGCAACCGCTCACCCATCGCATCGTGCAGCTCGGTGACAAACGGGCCCTCGCCCACCCTGGTGGCATACGCTTTGGCCACGCCGAGCACGCCGCCAATGGCCTGTGGCGGCACGCCGAGACCCGTGCACACGCCCCCGACCGACGCGTTCGACGAGGTGACGTAGGGATACGTGCCGTGGTCGATGTCGAGCATGGTGCCCTGCGCGCCCTCGAACAGCACGCGCCGTCCCTCACGCATCGCCTGAGACAGGAAGAGCGAGCCGTCCACGGCCCAGGGCTTCAGCCGCTCGCCCTGTGCGAGCAGGGTCTCGTAGACCTGCCGCCACTCGAGGTGCGAGTCCTTGATGATCTGGTTGCGCGCCTGTACGTTGTCGCGGATCCCATCGGCGAGCCCGGCGCTGTCGGCCAGGTCCGCGAGGCGCACGCCGCGCCGTCCGATCTTGTCTTCGTAGGCCGGGCCGATCCCGCGCGACGTGGTGCCGATCTTGCGGTCGCCCCGCCGCGCTTCGCTCAGAATGTCGAGCTCGCGGTGGTACGGCAGGATGAGATGGGCGCGATCGCTGATGAAGAGCCGGCCCTCGATGTCGATCCCCAAGCCGGCCAGTTCATCGACTTCGGCAAAGAGCGCCGCCGGATCCACGACGACGCCGTTGCCGATGAGGCACGAGACACCCGGATGCAGAATGCCGGAGGGAATGAGATGCAGCACGAACTTCTGCCCTCGCACGTAGACGGTGTGTCCCGCGTTGTGCCCGCCTTGGTAACGGCCGACCACCGAGAAATGCGGCGTCAGCAGATCGACGATCTTGCCTTTGCCTTCGTCGCCCCACTGAGCGCCCAACACTGCAATGTTCATGAACAGATGTCCGTCGCGGCCGAACTCGAACAGGCACGCGTGCCGCCGAGCCGCCGGGCACATCAGGATAGTGCAGGCGATCCACGAATTACCAGCTGCCGAGGGCGTGTGTGACGCGACGATCGACGTGCGCGCGTCGGCATGCCCGCAAGTCATCGCCTTGTCAACCATTTCTCAAAATAGTTTCAAAATAGTTTCACGTTGACAAGGCCGGTCCAGGTGCTTAGCTTCTACCTTCGCACGCTCGACACTGACGCACCGGCTGTTCACATGCCCACCGACCACATCGTCCCGACGCCACCGTCGATCGCGCTCGTCTCCGCGCGCGGGCGTGCGGCTGGAGCGCGCGCATGATGGCGCCGCACGCCGGACTCGAACGTCGCGTGCTGGCGTCGCTCGACGCGGCGCCGTCGCGCGTGCCCGTGGTGCTCGGCGGCTGCGGCACCGGGCGCACCACGCTCCTGCGTAGTCTGGCCGACCGTCTGGGGCGCGCCTGTTGTCAGTACGTGGACGTGGAGCGGGCCGCGAGCACGCCGGAGCGCTTCTTCCACGCCGTGCTCGCGAGTTCTCCGTTTGTGGATCCCGGCGTGGCCACCGGCGACTCCATCACGCCGTCGAGTCCGCGTGACGCCTTCGACCGGACACTCGCCTTTTTCCAGCGCGCGCGGACGCCAGACGGCCAGCCGGCCACCTTCCTGCTCGATGAGGTGCTCGAGCTGCGGACGTTCGAGAATTTCCCGGGGTTGCGCCATGTACTGCGCGAGCTCGTGCAGGCGGTGGCCGATAGCCCCAACCGCTTCGTGTGCTCGAGCCGCTACGTCGCGCGGGCACACCGCGTGCTGCGGGAGGCGGCCGCCCGCTTCGAGGTCGTCCACCTGCCGCCCTTGGTCGTCGCTGATGTGGCGGCCATGCTGCCGCCGGACGGCGCCATGACCGCTGCCGAACGCGACGACCTGGCCTCGGCGATCCACGCCCTGGCCGACGGTCGCGCGGCCTACGTGCGCGCCCTGGGCGACACGGCCGCGGCCATGAGCCAGCGGGGCGGCGACCCGATCAGCGCCATGACCGCGCTGCTCACCTCCGACGGCGGGCTCACGGCGTGGTGTGGCTACCGCTACGAGATCCGGCTCCATCGCGCGCGCGGCTACGGCGCGCTCAAGGCGATCCTCGAAATCCTGGCGGACGACGAACCACTCACGCTCACCGAGATCTCGCACCGCCTGCGCCGCACGCCCGGCTCCACGAAGGACTATCTGTCGTGGCTCGAAGACGTGGACCTCGTCGTGGCGCGGCAGAAACGCTACAGCTTCGCCGACCCCGTGCTGCGTCTCTGGGTGCGCCTGCACGCCCGCCCCATGCCGCCCGGCGTGGACGACGTCGCGCGCGAAGTACAGGCCTATGCGCTGGCGCGGCTGCCCCGCCCCGAGCCGACGATGGTGGCCGCCGGCGCGAGCGAGCGCAAGCCCTGGGGCATCATCGAAATCGACTGACCGGCTAGGGACGTCCCTCGAGCGCGACGAGCGCGAGCCGGGCCGCTTCCTGTTCCGCCTCCTTCTTCGTCTTTCCCAACCCGGTCGCCAGCACGGTGCCGTCCACGACCGCGTCGATCTCGAAGCGCTTGTCGTGGTCGGGGCCCGATTCCGTAGCCACGCGGTACGCGGGCAGCGCACGGCCCTGCGCCTGCAGCGTCTCCTGCAGCGCCGACTTGTGGTCGCGACCGAACGCACTCGATGCCCGCACGCTGGCCACGAGCGGACGGAGCTGATCCTCGACGAACGTCCGCGCCGCCTCGACCCCGCCGTCCAGATAGATGGCGGCCACCACCGCCTCGAATACGTCGGCCAGCAGCGCCGGCTTGGCGCGCCCGCCCGTCTTCGCCTCGCCCCTGCCGAGCAGCAGATCGCCACCGAGCTCGAGGGTGCGGCTCAGTTCCGCCAGCGTCGTCGTGGAGACCAGAGCGGCCTTTGCCTTGGATTTCGGCCCCTCAGAGAACCCCGGGAACTCGCGATAGAGCAGGTCGGCGACGATGAATCCCAGCACCGCGTCGCCGAGGAACTCGAGCGACTCGTTGTCGACCACTCCCCCGCTCGGGTCTTCCGCCGCGCGCGACCTGTGCGTGAGGGCGTGCTCGAGCAGCCCGCGATCCTCGAAGCGATAGCGCAGACGCGTCTCGATGGCATCGAACTGACTCGCCAGCGGCACGACGAGCCCGCTGCCGCCGGCATCGCCGTGCGTGAGTAGCACCCGGCGCGCGTCGTCACGCTGCTCGCGCGGCACCGCGATCTGGATCACGCCGAGCGGCGTCACGGCAAACGCGAACACGTTCGACGGCGGCCCCGAGAGGCGCACGGGATCGAGACCTTGACTGGCGAGCAGCCCCTGCACGACCGAGGCCTCGATGTCGGACCGCGTACTGAAGACCACGTCGAGCTCTCTCATCACGCGTCCATCTCCGACCGGCCGCCGGGGGCGACCACCGCCGCCGGGGGTAGGGTCTCCACGCGCAGCAGCAGCATGGTCATATCGTCGTGCTGTCCGGCACCGGCACCAAAGGCTCGCACTTCCGACACCAGCCGGTCGGCCAGCTCGTCGAGTGGCATGTCGCGGTGCTCGCCGGCGATCTCGCCAAGACGCGCTTCACCGAAACAGTCCTGGGCAGGATTCATCATCTCGCTCATCCCATCGGTGAACAGCACGAAGAGGTCGCCGGGGGCCAGCGGCACCGTCACCTCCTCGAGCAGCGACTCGAACAGCGTGCCGTCGTCGATCGTGAGCCCGACGACCAGCCCATCGGGTGCGAGTACCTTGATCGGCGGGCGGACGCCGCCACGCGCACCAGGCGCCACGATGAGGGGACAGTGACCAGCGCGCGCGTAGGTCATCACCTGTCGCCGCAGGTCCATGACCACGTAGCTCATCGTGATGAAGCTGCGCCCGTCGAGGTGATCCACGAGCACGCGGTTCACGGCGATGAGCAGGTCCCGCGGTGAGCGATGCTGGCGGGCCAGTGAGAGCACGAGCCCTTTGAGCTGCGCCATGTAGAGGCCCGCGCCTACGCCCTTGCCCGAGACGTCGGCAATGAGAAAGCCGAACACGTCGTCGTCGACCGGGAAGCAGTCGTAGTAGTCGCCGCCCACTTCGCGCGCCGGTTCGCAGTAGGCCGACACGCCCAGCCCGGGGACCGTGAGCGGCCCTCGCGGCAGCAGTTTCATCTGAATCTCGCGTGCCGTGGCGAACTCCTGTTCCAGACGTTCCTTCTGCGCCACGTCGAGCAGTAGCCGGGTCACTTCTCCGGTCATCAGGTTGAACGAGTCGGCGAGCTCGCCGAGCTGGTCGCGCGCGCGCACCGGAATCACGTGGGTGAAGTCGCGGTTGCGCAGGTGCTCGGTGCCCGTGAAGAGATCGTGCACGGCACCGGTGATCTGGCGGGCCAGGGTGAGCCCGAGCACGAGCGCGACCGCCTGGATGAGCAGAAAGAGCGCGCCCACGACCAGGAGAACGAGCAGCAGTACGTTGCTCATGAACCCGCCCAGCGGCGACTTGGTGGCGAGCCGCTGATAAATCTGCACCAGGTGAAGCGACAGCTCCACGCTCACATTGCTCGCCTTGCCCGACTCCCAGTCGAGCGGCTCGACGACCACGACCCAGCGGCGCAGCAGCTGGCCGACCAAGCCCTCGGCCTGCGGCGTGGCGGGCCGGGCATCGAGCGCGCGCCCTCGGGCAGCGACCGGCACGGCATCGTCGGTGCGCACGTCGCTGATGCGCCCGAGCTGGATGCCGGTCTCGTCGAGGAGCCGCTGCTCGACCACCGCCGAGATCGGCAGGTCGAGTACCACGGCCCAGCCCGGGGCACGCGTGGCTGGCAGCGCCACGGCGCGCGCGACGAGACGCAGGTCGGAATCGCCAGCTGCGCGGTCCTCGTCGTTGGCCGCGTCATACGCGACCACTCGGGCGACGCCGTCGCAGGTGACCCACGCTGGCAGTGTCGTCGGCGCCGGCACGTGCGCCCACTCCCCCGCCGCCGCCGGCAGCGAGACCGGTGGAGTGCGGCCGGCGTTGGGCGCGCGCAGGGCGGGCGGGCACGTCACGTCGCGGGCGGGCACGAGCGCAATCGACAGGGACGGGTACCGAGCCGCGCCGTTGGCCTGCAGTCGCTCGAGGGTGTCGCGCACGGCCTCGGGGGTCGCGGCGCGTTGCACATCGAGCAGGGCCGTCTGCGCGAGGAACCGCGCCTGCTCGGCCTGCGCGTCGAGACGCGTCTGGACCAGATAGCTGGCGACATTGCGGAAGAGTAACAGGCCGGCCAACAGGAAGAACGTGACGATGAGCAGACTCGGCACGAGCCCGACGAACACGTACGACAGGATGAGCTTGCGGCGCACACGCCACAGGAGGCGCCGTCGCATCCAGACCATGCCGCGCGCGACGAGATAGCCGGTGCCGAGCACGAGGGCGAGCGTGCCAGTGGTGTCGACGGCGTCGAGGAACGACGGCCGCGGATCGGGCGAGGCGGCAGTGCCCGCACGCTCGATCGCCTCGAGCGCGAGACCGAGGAGCAGGATCCGGCCAGGCCACGAGACACGGAGCCAGCGACGCGCGGCGCCGAGCGGCGTCAGCGTGTCCCCTGACAGGACCTGGCGGGCGGCGGGAAGTTGCGGCATCAGGAGGAGCGCGGCACGAGACGCGCGTCGCGCAACCGATTGCCTCGCGGAATGATAACAGAGTAACGTGGCCGGGCTGTGACACTTCCCCACTCCGCTCGCTTTGCCACGGTCTGTCTCCATGCGGGCCAGGTGCCGGATCCCTCCACGGGCGCCATCATCACCCCGATCTACCAGACCTCGACCTACGTGCAGGACGGCCTTGGCCAGCACAAGGGCTTCGAATACGGCCGCACGCACAATCCCACCCGGATGGCGCTCGAGGCCAACGTGGCCGCCATCGAACACGGCACCGCCGGCTTTGCGTTCGCGTCCGGCATGGCCGCCATCGACACGGTGCTCACCCGCCTGCAGTCGGGCGACCACGTGGTCGTGAGCGACAACACGTATGGGGGCACCTACCGTCTGTTCGAGCGCGTGCGCCGGAAGTTCGGCCTCGACTTCAGCTACGTGGACACGTCGAACCTCGACGCCATTGCCCCGGCCTTCACCGACAAGACGAAGTATCTGTTCGTCGAATCGCCGACCAACCCCATGCTGGCGATCACCGACCTGGCGGCCGCCAGCGACATCGCGCACCGGCACGGCGTGCGGGTCGTGGTCGACAACACGTTTGCGAGCCCGTACGTGCAGCGCCCGCTGGACCTCGGCGCCGACCTGGTGCTGCACAGCACGACGAAGTTCCTGAACGGCCACAGTGACAGCGTGGGCGGCGTCGTCATCGTGAAGAACGAGGACGACGTGGAATGGATGCGGTTCGTGCAGAACGCCGCGGGCGCCATCCTCGGGCCGATGGACGCGTGGCTGGTGCTGCGCGGCACCAAGACGTTGCCGATTCGCATGGAGCGCACCAACGAGAACACCATGCGCATCGCCGAGTACCTGGCCGCGCATCCGCACGTGACCCACACGATCTACCCGGGCCTGCCGTCGCACCCGCACCACGCCCTGGCGACCCGGCAGATGAAGGGCTACGGCGGGCTGATTTCGTTCGATGTCGGCTCGCTCGACCGCGCCCGCGAGGTGTTGGGACGATTCCGTCTCATGGCCTTGGCCGAGAGCCTGGGCGGCGTCGAGACGCTCGTCTCGCACCCGGCCCTCATGACGCACGCCTCGGTGCCCGTGGAGCGCCGGGCGGCCCTCGGCATCACCGACGGTCTCATCCGGATCTCGGTCGGGATCGAGGACATTCACGACCTCACCGACGACCTGGCGCAGGCACTCGACTAGCCGTCACCGTCGACGCCGTCCGCGCCGCGCGCGAGGCTGTCGTGGATCCACGCGGCATAGGCGGGGCTGGCCTCCGCGTCGCACACGAGCCACTCGAGCACGTCGTAGGGATGCGCCTCCCGCAGCCGCGCCTCGAGCGCGGGAAGCTGGCTCCGCGTGGTCTTGATCACGAGCTGCCGTTCGGTGGCGTCCTCGACGGCACCCTGCCACCGGTAGAACGACCGGCCGGACTCGAGTACGTGCACACAGGCGGCCAGGCGCGCCTCGACCAGGGCTCGAGCAAAGGGCTCGACGGCCGTGCCCGCGGGCCAGGTCGTGAGCACAAGACACACGGCAGACGCATTTTCCACTTGTACTCTCGAGAAAGTTCTTGTACTTTTGTCGCGGTCGCGGTACAAAGCGCTTGTACTTCGACCGTCAACTGGTTATTCTGACATCGACTCCATGGCCGAGACACCCCTCAGCGACACCGCTAGCGCGCCCGCCTCCGGCGGCACACCGCTCGGTCGTCGTGTGCTCCGCTACGGGCTGCTGATGCTGACCACCGTCGTGTTGATCGACTCGATCGTCGGCGAGAAGGGCGTGCTCGCGCTGATGCGCACCCGTCACGAGCTGCGCACGCTCGAGCGGACCGTGCAGGCTGCGCGCGTCGAGA
The DNA here is from genome assembly GCA_031415235.1 of Acidobacteriota bacterium. GTDB lineage: Bacteria > Acidobacteriota > Vicinamibacteria > Vicinamibacterales > UBA2999 > CADEFD01. The sequence continues at coordinate 8,298 of JANORI010000528.1, forward strand.
ACCAGCGCTTGCTCGAACAGGCCCGCCGGTACCGGGAGGACCCGGCCACCATCGAGGAGCTGGCGCGCCGCGACCTGGGCCTCATGAAGCCCGGCGAAAAGCTTTTCATCATCCGAGACCTGCCTTCGGCGCCCCCCCGCTAGGGCGCCGCTCGGGCCGTCTCGGGCCCGTGCTACGCTAGCTTTCCCGCGCGCCGGACCACCGGTCTGACGCGCGCGGCTTCCCAAGGAGCAGTGATGGCACGGACGGCGACGGCGGAATGGAAGGGCGATTTGATGGGCGGGGGCGGCACGGTGGCCCTGGGCAGCGGGGCCTACGACGGCGCCTACTCGTTTGCGACCCGATTCGGAGAACAGGTCGGGGCCAATCCGGAGGAGCTGCTCGGCGCGGCGCACGCGAGCTGCTTTGCGATGGCGCTGGCCAACTCGCTGGCGAAGGCCGGATACCCGCCCACCTCGGTGAAGACGACCGCCAGCGTGCACCTGGGTAAGGACGACAAGGGTTTCCTCATCACCCGGATCGACCTGGTGTGCGTCGCGTCGGTCCCCGGCATCGACAACGTGACCTTCCAGGAACACGCCGCCACCACCAAGACTGGCTGCATCGTAGCGCGCGCGCTTGCGGCGACCGAATCTACCCTCGACGCCACCCTCGCCTAGGCCCCGGCGGATGGCCCGCGTTCACCTCGTGCACTGGGATCCGGCTGATGGCCGGGCCCGGTGCGCATCCCTGGCCCTGCCGCGCACGCTCCGCCTGGCGCCACGTGACCCGGTCGTGCCACCCGACGCGTTCTATGCCGGTCGCACGCTCACACAGCTGGACGGCAACGTGGTGCGCGAGGCCGGCCTCGCGGCCGGCTTCGTGGACTTCAAGGTGTGCCGCATCGATGCCACCTGGTCCGGGCTCGCGTTCAAGCGCCGGACGCGATAGACCTCGGCCGCCTCAATCGCGAGCGGCCACGTTGGTGGCCTTGCCCGCCACGAGCGCCTTCACCAGCGGCTCGAGTTCGTCGAAAGTCATCTGGCCCGGATGATAGAGACGCACGACCCCGGCGCGATCGACGAGCACGACCGTGGGCGTCGTGCTGGCGCCGTAGCTCTTGAAGTTCTCCTCGCTCACGGGCACCGATTCCTTCGCCATCCACCCATAGGACTCGTTACGAGTGCGCTCGATGTACGGCGTTTCCTCGGCCGGCGGCGCTGCCTTGCGCGAGGCCACGTAGCCGTAGCGTTGGGTCGGCGACACCACCGTGAGTCCCTGGCCGCGATACGAGGTCAGCAACTTCTCCAACGTCCCGCTCATGGCCTTGCAGTCGGGACACCAGTGCGCCCAGAAGAACAGGATCACCGGCTTGCCCTTGAGCGTCGCGAGCGACACGGGCTTCGGGCCGAGGTAGTCGGCGACCTCGAGCGCCGGCGCGGCCTTGCCTTCAAGCGACAGCAGGTTGATGTTCTTCTGCAGGCGCGTGCGGATTGAGGTGGCGCGATAGGTCGCCAGTTCCTCCTGCAGCAAGTGCACGGCGTCGGCCAGTGCACCTCGCTGCGCGTGAACGTTTGCGCGTACCTCGATCGCCGCGCCGATGGCAATTGGCAGCCGGGGCTCATCGTCCATCTTCCGGGTCTTGAGCGCCTCCACGCACAGGTCGTAGGTCTGCAGCGCGTAGTCCTCGGCTTTGTCGAGCTGCTTGGCCGCCAGGGCTCCGCGTCCCAGCCATGACAGCGCCTCGAGTGCTTCCGGCGTCGTGCCGCGGGTCTTGCGGTACGTCGCAAGGACCTGCTCGCCGCCGGCGAAGTCGCCCTTGGCGATCGCCGCGCGCACGTCGGCGATCACGTTCTGCGGCGCGGTGGCCGCAGGGGCAGGAGCGGCCGCCTGCGCGTGGGCGGCAACGGGAGCGGCGGCACATGAGGCCAGCACGAGCACGACCAGCCAATTCGAGAATCGCGTCACGGGTTTGTCTCCTGGCAGCCACAACACGCGCTCGGATGGCGACGGCCGAGCCTGAGGATACCGGACTCATCTTACCGCGCCGCGCGCCAGCCCGACGGGCTCACAATCGCGGCGTGGGCAAACGAGCGCATGACGACCACGTGCTCATGCTCCGGCGGCCCGCGGCAAGCGGCGCCCGCTCCAGTGGCTCGCCACGGCCGGTGTGCCTGGCTCACACCCGCGTGAAGCCGTTGCCCTCAGGCAACGGCTGGAACGCGGTGCGCGGGACACCATGCTCTGGGTGGCTGGCCTCGTTGGAGGAGGGCTCTTCGTGACGGGCATGATTGAACTGCTGGCGCGACTGCGCTGAACGTGTCGTCGCCCGCTACCTTCTCAGCCCTCCGTCCTTTTCGCCCCCGACGTCGGCGCGCTTCGGCCCAGCAGCAGGGCGGCAATGCCCGCCACCAGCCACACGACCGCCACGACCTGCGCCAGGCGCCTGGCCTCGACCAGCACCCAGCCGGCGATCACGGCACCGGCCAGCGGCACGATCACGTGCGCGACGCGCACGCGGCCGAGCCGCCGCACCACGAAGAAGCCCACCACCGAGGCATGCAGCAGCACGAACGCTCCGAGCGCACCCACGTCCACGATCGACACGAGCACCGACAGCCCGTCGTCGCGACGCGCCGCCCACACGCTGACCGCGAGCGTGCCTGCGGCCGTGACCAGCAGCGCAGCACGCGGCACCCCACGCGTATCATCGACCTGCGCGAGCGCGCTCGGCAGACGCCCATCGCGCGCCATGCCGAACAGGAGCCGCGCGGCTGCGGCTTGGCCGGTCATCGCCGCAAACGCCGGCCCCACGGCCTTGGTCACCGCCAGCACAGTCGCCATCCACCCGCCGATGCCGGCACGCGCGATCGCGTAGAACGCGGTGCCTTGCCGTGCCGGCTCGGTCAGCAGCGCCGCCGGCGCCTCGGTGCTGAGCAGCGCAGCCACCCACGTCTGCGCCACGAAGGCCACACCGGCCACGGCCAGGCACAGGCCGATAGCCTGACCGACATGGCCGGCATCGCCCGTGCTCTCTTCGGCAAACGACGCGATGGCGTCGAAGCCGAGATACGACAGCACCGCCACCGACACGGCGCCGAGGATCATCGGCGTGTCGATGACCGTGAGTCCGGTGAACGGCGACAGCCACGGACGGTTCGGACCGTCGATGGCCAGGACCACGCCCGCCGCCGCCAGAAACGCGACCAGCACCACGAGTTCGACGACCAGCACGGCGAACCCCGCGCGTGCTGCCACTCGTACGCCCGCCAGGTTCAGCAGCGTCGTCCCCGTGAACGCCACCACGGTGAAGACCCACGCCGGCACCGCAGGCACGAGTGCATGCAGGGCGATGCCTGAGAAGAGGTACGCCACCGAGGGAATGAGCAGGTAGTCGAGCATCGCCAACCAGCCGGCGAAGAACCCCGCGGTCGAGCCCAGGCCTCGGCTCGCGTACGCGAACACCGATCCGGCATGCGGCACCTCGCGCGACATCACGGCGTACGACCACGCCGTGAACGCCATCGCGATGGTGGCCACGACGTAGACGAGCGCGACGGCGCCGTCCGTGCGCGCGTCGAGCACGCCGTACACGCCGACCGGCGCCAGCGGGCCGATGAAGAGCAGCCCGTAGACGACCAGGTCCCATCGCGACAGCCGGCGGGACAGCGCCGGAACGCCGCTCATGCCACGCCCCCGACGGTGGACGGCGCCACCCATCCGCCACAACCGCGTTCGATGGCGGCCGCCACGTCGAGCACCAGATGCTCTTCGAACGGCCGGCCGATCACCTGCACGCCAATCGGGAGTCCTCTGTCAGACCACCCCGCCCGTACGACCGCCGCTGGACTGCCGAGGATGTTGGCCCACTGCGTGTAGACCATCGCATCGAGATAGCCCACGTGGTGTCCGTCGATCGTCCAGCCGCGCGTGCCGTGCTCGAAGGCTGGCACCGACGCGACCGGACAGACGAGCACGTCGTGGTCGCGCATCTC